>JBGSKP010000299.1:0-7062 GCA_041741175.1 Thiocapsa sp.
GTCCTCGCCGGTGTCGTAGGCGTCGGCCATGTACTGGATGTCGGCGGTGAGGGCGAGGAAGTCGTTGGCGGCGAAGCGGTAGTAAAGCTCGGCGACGTTGGTGTTGGCGATCCCGGTATCGGCGCCGTCGAGATAGCCGTAGGCGATGCCGACGGTGTCGGCCTCGCGGCCCCAGAGCCCGCCGGCGATGTTCAGACCGCCGGTGTAGAGGCCGCGGTAGTCGAGGATGTCCTTGTGGTCGGTCCAGCTCAGACGCAGGAAGGCACCGAGATGATCCCCGAGGGCCTGGTCGAAGGACAGGCCGTAGCCCATCAGATCGGTCTTCTCCGCGGGGGCGTCCGCAACGACCGGGGCGCCGTCCCGGGGTGCCTCGTCCGTCCAATCCGTCTGCGCCGTCTCCTCGCCGAGGTCCGCGCGGGGCTTGAAGAAGGCCGAGGAGGTGCCGGTGACCACGGCGCGGTAGTTGCCCTCCCCGAGCGCGCTGTCCAGACGATAGCCGACCTGCGCGCCCCAGAAGTTGTAGTTGTTGCCGTCGTCGTTCTCCCCGATGTTCAGCGCCGCGGCGCTGATCTCCCAGTTGCCCAGGGCGAGTTCGAGCGCCGCGCCGGCATCGTAGGAGGGCAGATTGAAGCCACCGGAGTTCACAAACGCTTCGTTCATGAACTGGGTGAACTCGTCGTTGGCGTAGGCGTTCTCGTCGAGATAGGCGGTGGAGTCGATGATGCCGAAGGTGGTCCCGAGGGTCGTGTCCTCGGCCAGCGTGAAGGTGTGCTTGTACCAGGCCTGCAGCAGGTAGTCGCGCCCGCGTCCGTTGATATCCTCCAGATCGTCTTCCAGATCCACCGCCCAGGGGGCGAGCACGAAAGGCGAGACGGCGTTCAGGCCGTTGTCCACCGCAAAGCCGAGCAGGGCGTAGAACTCGTCGCGCTCGCTCGGGCGAAAGCTCAATTCAAGCTGAAACGGCATGCCGCCGCGGCAGCTGTCCTCGGCGAGGCTCTGCCCGTCGGCGTCCACCGACCCGCCGAGCCCCTCCTGGCATTGACCCGCCGCACCCAGCACCGCGCCGATCGAGAAACGCTCGGTGACGTCATAGGCAGCGGCGGGAAGGACGAGCGTGGAGAGCACAGCGGCGACTACAGAGCGAGGGGCCATCGATAAGAGTCCTTGGAGTCACGGCTTGAGGGTGTCCGGAAACGCGAGATTCGGGCTACTCGGGCTCTTGGCCTAGCGGCCGATGACGATGCCGAAGCCGATCCTGGCGCCGATCGTATGAACGATTATACAAAGGTAATACTCAAGGGTGTCAAGCGCGACAGCCTCCGCATCCCTTCGTCTCATCGTGACCCTGGGGCGACCAGCCGAGGACGCGAATCACAGATTTGCCGTTGACAAGTAAGACGACGCCATCTATCTTAAATGCGAACGATTCGCATTAGTGATCTAACCAGCTGTGGCCACCGAGGACTGCCCGATCATGCCCTCGACCGATCGCGACACGTTCCTGTCCCGTTTGACGCGGGACCCCCCGTCAGCCAGAAGCGGACCCTGCGTCCGTTTCGCCGGCGGGGCCTTGATCGACAACCGCTCGATGTTTCAGGAGACATTCCATGCCCGTCGATTCCCCCTTGCGTTCGGACTCCGATCTCTCCCGGCTCAAGCCCGAGGATTTGGAGCTGCATCTTGGAGAGCTGATCCGCCGTTATGTTCGACACCGGTCGACAGACCTCGCCGAACGGGTCGTCGAATCCATCGAGGCACTCTACCTTCATCCTGACCTGGGGCATGACGCCGAGCGGTTTTGCGCCTATCGCCGATTGGCGCGTCATTGGCGCTGGCTTGCGCAACGGGCCGCGACCGCCGCGCATTGAGCAGGACCTCGCTGGCGAGACCACTTCGCTCTTCTGAACCTACCGAGGAACGCACAATGCCGCCCTACATCGAGCTCGCAAACATGCCGAGCGCCGCCGTTGCCCCGGCGGCCCGGCCAAGCTTTCGACCCGAAAGCGGGAATGGCGGGGGTGATGAGAACCCCTGGGCCGAATTCCTGCGTGACCTTGCCGGTATCGGACAGATCCGTATCGGGACCAGCCGGCCCGCCGTCACTCTGGAGCACGATGCAAACTGGCCGGGCAGCCGTCTCAAGGAAGCTGTCGGGATCGCTTCGGGCCGTCTTTTCAGGCTTCGGATGATGCTTGAGCGTTGGTCTCACATCGATCTATCCCGAACCGACGCGGGCCGACTCCGGCACCTCGCCATCCTGGACGTGCAGGGTGCTGCCCTGCTGGATCTGGGATTTGGCGAAGGCCCCCAAGGGATCGCTTTGGACGCTCTGATTCAACGCCATGGCACATGCCTAACCGCTTCGTGGTCGGAGTCGGCAATCAAGCGCACCGTAGACGCCAGGGGATTCGATGGCGATGCGCTTTGCGGGCAGGTGGCGGAGCTCGGCGACTCACTCGACGCCGTCGATGTCGCCGAAGCGACGGGCCAGCTCCAACTCTGTCCCGCAAGGCTTCGTGAACGCGGCCGCGCCACCGCTGTGGACGCCGAGCTGGTCCCCTGCTTCCTCGAAGCGCTCGCGGAGCAGGCGTTGCCGATTCGCATCGCCACAGGAAACGCGGGGGTCGCGCACAGCCTCGACAGCACCTTCTTCTGCTACCGGCGCGAGGGCGCCTGGCAGGCACTGCGGGGCGACTCGTCACGCTTCCGCATCGACGCCTCGAAGATCGAGTCGGCCTGGGTGCTGACGGTCTCCGAGGCGGGGCGTGAGCACGCATCGCTGCGTCTCTACGATGCCCGAGGACGATCGCTGGCAACGCTCGGTTCTGCGCCGGGATTCGTTGCCGAGGAGAATCAGATCTGGCGAACGCTCGTCAATGCGCTTCTCGACTGAGAGGTTGTGAAAAAACCTCCCCGCGAGGAATTTTCATCCTTTTAGCATCAATTCGATACGAAACGTGCGGCTGTGAAATAACCAAGTGTTTTCACAGCCGCTGAGGGGAATCGTCCATGCAACGGCTTCTAATTGAAGTTTCCGACCAGGCTTCACGACTCGCGATCTATGACTTTGACAGTCAGCAGTTGCTCGCCGAGGTCGACGGCAAGTCATGGCATCGCATGTTCGAAGAGCTGCGAATCGGCGTCGGCAAGCCGAAGCGCGCCTGTTGTGCGCATCACGCCTTGGCCGAAGCCCCGGCGGATCAGACTATCCGCCAGGCCCTTTGCGCGCAGGGAGTGATCGCGCACTCGCTTCGGCCCGCAGCAAACGCGCCCTCGTCGCTGCCGATTTTTCTCTCGCGGCCGCCGAATCCGACGTCCCCAGCCGCCGCCTCCACAGCACCATTGACCGGGCTGTCCAGCCCGTCGGATCGCCCACCGGTTCAGAACAGGACGGGGCGACGCAAACTCTGGGACGTTCCGCACAAGTACCACTGCCCAATCATCGGGACCTGTCTCACGGTGGATGAGCTGCGCCGCATCGCCGACCGGACGGCCCAGCGACCCGACGAGCCTTTGTCGGACTTCGATATCCATGTGAGCTTCGTGGCGGCGGCGACCGAAAGAAACCCGATCTCGCTGACGACACACAAAACATTGGAGAAGAAATTCGCCATCAGCGTTCGCCGTTACGCCAAGGCACGCGATGCCGACGCGCTGATCGCGCTCTGGAGCGAATCGCTGGCGACCGGCGAGGTTCCGGGCGGGCTCTGGGCACTGATGACGCATCCTCGCGCGGACCATCGAGTGCTGACGCTCGCATACGAGGAGGTCCACATGCTGTCGCATCAAATCGGCGCCGGTCAGCGCGCCGATCTCAAGCAACTCGCCGAGACGCGCGTGCAACTGGAGCAGCTCCAACGTGACTTCGACAGCCTCTACTCGCGAACGCGCCAGCAGACGGACCTGCGGGAAGCGAAGAACCGCGCGCTCGAGGACGCTTTGGCGCGGCGCGAGAGCGACTACGTCGCATCTTGCGCACGCGAGCAAGACCTGCGTGAACAGCTCGCGCAAAGCAACGCGTCGGACCTTCGGAACAGAATTTCCACGTTGACCAGGCAGACGGATACGCTGAATGCCGAGTTGAAGCGAATTCGCGACGAGAACCTGGCCCTGCGCTTGGCCCATACGCAGGCGCAACGGGAGGTCGAAGGAGCGGAGCAAGCGCGGTTCGCGGCGGAAGCCGAGTGCCGGGCCGCCGAGCGCCTCCTCGCGCAGTCGCTCGCAGATCGATGCGAGGGCTGCGATATTCAGGAGTGTCCTCGGCGCAACAATCTCGACGGTCGGCTGGTCCTCTGTGTCGGGGGACGCAAGCAGCTCGTCGACCAGTACCGCGCCATGGTGACGGATTGCAACGGCCGTTTCGACCACCACGACGGCGGCATGGAGGACAGCCAACATCGGCTCGAGGCGATGCTCTCCTCGGCCGATATCGTGGTCTGCGCGACCGACTATGTGAGCCACGGCGCCTACTATCGGACCAAACGCTTCTGCAAGCGCACCGAGAAGCCACATGTGCTGCTGGGCAACTCCGGGCTCTCGGCTTTCGCCTTGGCCATCGACAACCTGATGAATTGAAATGACCTGGGGCCTTCGGCAATTGCCGAACCTGACTGATCCTGATTGATCCTGGCCGCGACGTCATCGTAACTGACGGAAGCATTCGCCAACGATGTCGTCTGGTCGACACTGCAAAGAGTCGTTCACAGGTCCCCTGAAGACGCCGCATACGCCGGCGTGCCGGGGTAACCTGGCAACAGCGTTAAGGCATATGGTCGAGACCGATCTTGGATCCGGCTCGGGTATTGGCATCCCCGGGGCGGAGAACCAGCGGGAGAATCACCACAAGCGTGCCGATAAGGAAAAGAATCTCGAGGGCATAGACGGCATCATACCCCAGCGCCGGCCAAGCGAAATCTTCGCCGAAGACACCGCGGCTCGACATCTCCATGACGACATCGCGCAGGATACCGCCGGCAGCGAAGGCAAGACCCATGGCGGTCGCTTGAACAGCCCCCCAGGCGCCCAGCGCCAAACCGCTGAATCCTCCCTCGGCGAGGGCCATGGCGGCGGTCAAGGTTGCCACCATGAAGAGCCCGCCGCCGAAGCCGATCAGCCCGGCACCGGTTCGATACAGCCAGATCGCATCCAAGGGGGCGGACAGGAGCACCGCGACAAAGGCGAGGATACCGATCAGGGCACCGATCGCCGCAATCCGATAGGGCTCGCTACCACGCCCCATCAGGCGCGCGGCAAGCACGAACGCGAGCAATGATCCGGCGGCCCAGATGGCGTTAAGCGCGGTCGTCTGGGAGACGCTGAGGCCAAGGATCTGACCGCCGTAAGGTTCAAGCAGGATATCCTGCATCGTGAACCCGAAAGTCCCGAGACCCACGACCACCAGCAGTCGGCTCGCTCGTCCACCACGGGTGAAGTTCCGCCAGGTCTCCATGAAGGGCGGGCGCGGCACCGGATTGGCCGCACGCTGCTGGTTGATCGCCTCCTGCTTCCAGAGCGCAACGACGTTCAGAATAATTGTCGCCAAGGCCACGCCCTGAATGACCTGAATCAGCAGCTCCTGGCTAAAGTTCGTGAGGAAACTCCCGAACAGGAGCGAGCTCACCGCCCATGCGGCCAAGAGGGTGACGTAAAGCAACGCCACCACGCGCGGGCGTTTCTCCGGCGGCGAGAGATCGGTCGCAAGGGCCAGACCTGCGGTTTGCGTCGTGTGCAGTCCGGCACCAACCAACAGGAAGGCAAGCGCAGCGCCCGCCTGACCGAGAACGTTGAACTGGTTGTCGGCATCGGCGAGCAGCAGCAGGGCGAACGGCATCATCGCGAAGCCACCGAACTGCATCATGCTGCCGAACCAGATGAACGGGATGCGCCGCAGGCCGAATGCGGAGTGGTGATAATCCGAGCGATGGCCGATCAGTGCACGCAGCGGCGCGAAGACGAGCGGCAGCGCGAGCATCAGACCGACCAGCGACGCAGGCACGGCAAGCTCGACGACCATGACCCGGTTCAGGGTTCCCTGCAGCAGCACCATGGCCATACCGACCGAGACCTGAAACAGGGACAGGCGCAGGATCCGCTTCAGCGGAAAATCGGCCGACGAGACATCGGAAAAAGGCAGTATCCGAGGCAGCAGCTCGCGCCAGGCTTGCGCCCAGGGATCGTCTTGACGACTCATGCCGGGATCAGCTCCACAGGTAAATTAGGCTCGGAAACAAGAGCGAAGTCTTGGGCGGACCGCGATTATCGCACTCGGGGGATCAATGATCCACCATGCCCGGATCAAGACACCGAAAGGCGGTACGCCAATGGTGCGCAGCACGGCTCGGCACGGGTCAAACCATCCTAACGAGAGGTCGACTGCTCGACGGGGTGCGGGTTCTGGAGGGACGACCATGTCGGTCGAGATCAGGGGAAGTGAGCATCGAGTTTCCGAAGGACGGGGTTGCGAGGTAGATGCCTCCCCACCCTTCGGCCACGATGGGCGCGCCATGCAGCGCCGGCCCATCGTTTTCGGGACTCCTCGACGGGAGCCCCGCCACGCACCGGGATCAAGCCCAGCCGAATCCCATCTTGAACACGACAACATGCAACGCCAGCGCGATGACCAGCAGCATGAAGAAGATCGGCATCAGCCAGGTCGCGGGGTTCAGAACCAGCCAGACCTTCCAATCGTCTTCCGGATTTTTCGGTTTTGCGATTTCGCTCATGATCTTGTTCTCGTCGAGGTCGGGTTAATTAGAACCAAGGATTGGCAGCAATAATGAACAAATGCACCAGCGCGGCAAGGCCGACATACGCGGTGTAGGTGATCTTGAACTGCTCGTGAAATTCCTTCGCTTGTTGTTCGGTCAAACCCGACAAGGATTGCTCGGCCATCGTTGTATCTCCGATAGAGAAGTCTAATTACGGCGCCGTTTCAGAAATCGGCGGCCAAGTGTCTTATTGAGCAGGAGCTTCCACTGCGACAGGGGCAGCCGGGGCAGCCACTTCAGCCGGCGTCCAAGCATTGCCCGACAACGAGAAGGCATAGACGTGAACGGCAAGCGC
>JBGSKP010000300.1:0-15170 GCA_041741175.1 Thiocapsa sp.
CGCGCGGCCATCGCTGCCTGGGCCGGTGCGAACCTCGCCCCCGCCAGCACGGTCGTCTCCGATGGCCTGGCCTGCTTCGCGGGCGTCACCGACATCGGCTGCACCCACCAGCCGACCGTCGTCGGGACGCGCAAACCCAAGGAATTGCCCATGTTCCAGTGGATCAATACCGTTCTCGGCAATCTCAAGACCGGCTTCAGCGGGGCATACCACAGCTTCGATTTCGAAAAGTACGCCGAGCGCTACCTCGGCACGATCGCCTATCGCTTCAATCGCCGCTTCGATCTGCGCGCCCTGCCGACCCGCCTGCTGGTGGCAGCGACGGCTTGCGGTCCCCGCCCCGAATCGTGGATTCGGCGCGTGGCTGACGTTCCTTGCTAATGTGGTGAGACCTTAAAGATGCAGGTTGCGAGGGTGACGAAGAGAAATCGAGGAACCGCAGGGGCTCTCGCAGCAGAGAACCCGGCGGACAATGATGGCGGAGCGGACGGGGCTCGAACCCGCGACCCCCGGCGTGACAGGCCGGTATTCTAACCAACTGAACTACCGCTCCGTAAAGACTTGCGCGCTCCGAGAAATCGAACCTCTCGGCACACTTCAGGCAACCTAACTCGAAGGCGCTCGAAAATAGCTCGGAGATACGGAACAACAGAGTGCTTCAAAACGCTTGGTGGGTGCTGCAGGGATCGAACCTGCGACCCTCGCCTTGTAAGGGCGATGCTCTCCCAGCTGAGCTAAGCACCCGACTAAAGAGCACCCTTCAGGCGAACGCTTATTGTACTGCGTCCTTCAGTGCCTTGCCAGCCTTAAATGATGGCGTCTTGGATGCCTTGATCTCGATCGCCTCACCGGTTTGGGGGTTCCGACCCGTGCGCGCCGCGCGCTCCTTTACAGCAAATGTTCCAAAGCCGATCAAGGAGACCGTCTCTCCGTCCTTGAGCGCACCGGCGATCCCGTCTGTGAAGGCATCGAATGCTTTTGCCGCGGCCGCTTTCGAGATGTCTGCGGACTCCGCCATTTTTTCGATAAGTTCCGACTTATTCATAACTCCCCCTGTTGATTCGTGCCTAGTGCAGCTAGGCTCCCGCAAACGCTGCGAAGACCGTAACCGCCACTGAAGAGCGATCGGTCCCTTTCACCGGCGCAGTCGAGCCGAGCAGCATGCTAAAACGGAGTCATGGCCAGGGCAACCCACTTTTGCAGGTTTCGGCCAAAAATCCTCGCCCTGCGTCGGATCGGGACAACCCATCGGGTCGACCCGATCCAGCTCCCCGCTTGGGTGGTATCAATGATGAAGTCGTGTCGTCTGGTCACGCACGGTGTCGGCAGGGGTCTCGCGCTTATCCTCTTCCACCGTAATCGGGGCGCTTCCATCCGACTCGGCAACCACGCGCTCGGGCCGCTCGGTTAGAGCGATATCGAGCACCTCGTCGATCCACCGCACCGGGCGAATATCCAGATGCTGCTTGATGTTCTTCGGAATCTCGGTGAGGTCACGCTCGTTCTCGAGCGGGATGATGACCGTTTCGATACCGCCGCGATGCGCCGCGAGCAGCTTCTCCTTCAATCCACCAATCGGCAAAACCTCTCCGCGCAGCGTAATCTCGCCGGTCATCGCAACATTGGAGCGCACCGGGATCTTGGTCAGGGCGGAGACGAGCGCCGTGCACATGGCCACACCGGCACTGGGCCCATCCTTCGGGGTCGCCCCTTCGGGCACGTGGATATGGACATCGAAGGTGTTGTGGAAATCCAGCGGAACACCAAGCGCATCGGCGCGCGAGCGCACCACGGTCATGGCCGCCTGGATGGACTCCTGCATCACATCGCCCAGCTGGCCGGTGTAGGTGAACTTCCCCTTACCCGGCACCAGGGCCGATTCGATGCGCAGCAGCTCCCCGCCGACTTCGGTCCAGGCCAGCCCGGTGACCTGGCCGATCTGGTCGTGCTCATCGGCACGTCCGTAGCGGAATCGCTGCACCCCGAGATACTTCTCGAGCGTCTTGGCACTGACCGTCGTGGCCGAGTCGCGCTTCTTGAGCAGAACCTCTTTCACGACCTTGCGGCAGATCTTGGAGATCTCGCGCTCCAGATTGCGCACGCCCGCCTCGCGGGTGTAATGACGGATAATATCGCGCAGGGCGCTCTCGCGGATCACCAGCTCGCCGTCCTTCAAGCCGTTATTCTTCATCTGCTTCGGCAGCAGATAGCGCTCGGCGATTGCGACCTTCTCGTCTTCCGTGTAGCCCGACAGACGGATCACCTCCATGCGATCGAGCAGCGCGGGCGGAATGTTCAGCGTGTTCGCGGTACCGACGAACATCACCTCGGACAGGTCGAAATCCACTTCGAGGTAGTGATCGTTGAAGGTGTGGTTCTGCTCCGGATCCAGGACTTCCAGCAACGCCGAGGCTGGATCGCCGCGGAAATCCATCGCCATCTTGTCGATCTCGTCGAGCAGAAAGAAGGCATTGCGGGAGCCGGCCTTGGACAGATTCTGAATGATCTTGCCGGGCAGTGCGCCGATATAGGTCCGACGGTGTCCGCGGATCTCGGCCTCGTCACGCACGCCGCCGAGTGACATCCGCACAAACTGACGATTGGTCGCACGGGCAATCGACTGGCCCAGCGAGGTCTTACCCACACCGGGCGGGCCGACCAGACACAGGATCGGACCCTTGAGCTTGCGCACGCGCTGCTGCACGGCGAGATACTCCAGGATGCGCTCCTTCACACGCTCAAGCCCGTAGTGATCCTTGTCCAGAACCGCTTCGGCGACCTTGATGTCGTTGCGGATGCGCGTGCGCTTCTTCCAGGGCACCGCCACCAGGGTGTCGATATAGTTGCGAACCACCGTCGCCTCGGCCGACATCGGTGACATCAGCTTGAGCTTGTTCAGCTCGCCCTGCGCCTTGTTCTTCGCCTCGCGCGGCATGCCGGCGGCCTCGATACGCTTGGCGAGATCCTCGATCTCGTTCGGTGCATCGTCCAACTCGCCGAGCTCCTTCTGGATCGCCTTCATCTGCTCGTTGAGATAGTACTCGCGCTGATTCTTCTCCATCTGGCGCTTCACACGCCCGCGGATGCGCTTTTCCATCTGCAGGATGTCGTTCTCGGATTCCATCAAACCCATGAGATGCTCAAGGCGCGCCTGGATGTCGATCATCTCCAGAACACGCTGTTTTTCATCAAGCTTCAACGACATGTGCGCGGCCATCGTGTCGGCGAGCCGGCCTGCTTCGTCGATGCTCGACAGTGATGTCAGCACCTCTGGTGGAACCTTTTTGTTGAGCTTCACGTACTGGTCGAACAGGGTGACCGCCGAGCGCATGAGCACCTCTTGCTCGCGCTCCTCGATGCCGATGGTCTCGTCCAGCGGCTCGATCCTGGCCGAGAATGCGTCCTCGGTGGTGAGGAATCGATCGATCCGCGCCCGCTGGTTCCCCTCGACCAGCACCTTCACGGTACCGTCGGGAAGTTTCAACAGCTGCAGGATATTCGCGAGGGTGCCGATCTCATGCAGATCCTTGACACCCGGATCGTCGACATCGGCGCTTTTCTGTGCGATCAACAGGATCTGCTTGTCGGTCGCCATTGCCGCGTCGAGCGCCCGAATCGATTTGTCGCGACCGACAAAGAGGGGGATAACCATGTGGGGGTAGACGACGACGTCTCGCAACGGAAGAACCGGGACGTCCTGGTGTGTGTCGGATAGGGTATTTGAATCTGAATCGTGGTGCGCCATGAAGATCCTTTCTCGTGATGTGGACGACCCAAGCCGGTCACGCGCTGTCGCGGCGGCTTGTCGGCGCCTTGCGGCGCGGTACGTCGGTTGCGTATCTGTTTCGGTAAGGATCAGGGCGCGCCGTGCCGACTTCAACAGACGCCAGGCACGGCCGGTGCCCAGGCGCAGGAGCCGGGGCGAAACGCGACATTCAGGGCCGAGCCAGCGTGATCAATCCGCCGCGACAGCCTGTTTTTCCAGGCCCTCGTAAATCAGGAACGGCTTGTTCTCGCCGCCGATGACCGAAGCGTCAATGACGACCTTGCCGACATGATCCATCGAGGGCAGATCGTACATGGTGTCCAACAGCACCTGCTCCATGATGGTCCGCAGTCCACGTGCGCCGGTTTTGCGCTCCATGGCCTTGCGGGCGATCCCATGCAGCGCGTCCTCGCGCAGCTCGAGCTCCACGCCTTCCATTTCAAAGAGCCGCTGGTATTGTTTGACCAGGGCATGCTTCGGCTCGGTGAGAATCCGCATCAACGCCGGTTCGTCCAGTTCCTCCAGGGTCGCCATGACGGGAAGCCGACCGACGAATTCCGGAATCAGACCGTACCGGATCAGATCTTCCGGCTCGACTGCGCTGAACAACTCGCCGATCTGGCGGCGGTCGTCCTGACTGTGGACCTCTGCAGCAAACCCGATGCCGGTCTTGCGTGAACGGTTCTGGATGACCTTATCCAGACCAGCGAAGGCACCGCCGACGATGAAGAGGATATTGGAGGTGTCGACCTGAAGGAATTCCTGCTGCGGATGCTTGCGCCCGCCCTGGGGCGGAACCGATGCGATGGTGCCCTCGATCAGCTTCAACAATGCCTGTTGGACGCCCTCGCCGGAGACGTCTCGCGTAATCGACGGATTATCGGACTTGCGCGAGATCTTATCGATCTCGTCGATATAGACGATGCCGGTCTGTGCCTTCTCGACGTCGTAGTCGCACTTCTGCAGCAGCTTCTGGATTATGTTCTCGACATCCTCGCCGACGTAGCCGGCTTCGGTCAGGGTCGTCGCATCGGCGATGGTAAAGGGGACGTTTAGAAGACGGGCAAGGGTTTCGGCCAGCAAAGTCTTGCCTGACCCGGTCGGGCCGATCAAGAGGATATTGCTCTTTGCAATCTCGATATCTTCCTTCGCCTCGGCCACCTCAAGACGCTTGTAATGATTGTAGACGGCAACCGACAGAACCTTCTTGGCCTGCTCCTGGCCGATCACGAACTCGTCGAGTCGCGCATTGATCTCACGCGGCTTAGGCAGATTATTCGTGGCCTCGCCGACACCGTCCTGCATCTCTTCACGGATGATATCGTTACAGAGTTCGACACATTCGTCGCAGATGAACACCGATGGACCAGCGATGAGCTTGCGGACCTCGTGTTGACTCTTGCCGCAGAAGGAGCAGTAAAGTAGTTTGCCGTCGTCGCTCTTGCTGTGGCTATTTCCACTCATCGCGGTTGAGTCTCCGTGCGGTCGGTTAGTACCAGAGGGGAGTCCCCTGGAAGCGCATATTCAATCATAACTGTTTGCTGTTGGATGGCAAGACGGTGACCAGGTGCCATCGAGCCCCCGAGTCCCGCCGCGCAGTCAGTCGCGTTCGACGGGAGCGGTGCATTTTCACCGGCAGTCCTGGCGCTCTTTAGGGCTTCGTCGGCGCCGGGCCGCGCTCACAGATCACCTTGTCAATCAGCCCATATGCAACCGCCTCATCGCCGCTCATAAAGCGGTCGCGCTCGGTATCATCTGCAATTTTTTCAATTGGTTGGCCTGTATGGTCGGCCAGGATCTGGTTGAGACGGTCGCGTATATAGAGGATTTCGCGGGCATGAATGTCGATGTCCGTTGCCTGGCCCTGAAAGCCGCCCAACGGCTGATGGATCATCATGCGCGAGTGGGGCAGGCAGACACGTTTGCCCTTGGCGCCACCCGCCAACAGCAAAGCGCCCATGCTGGCGGCCTGACCAATACACATGGTACTGACATCAGGTCTGACGAAGCGCATGGTGTCGTAGATCGCCAGGCCCGCCGTCACCGAGCCGCCCGGCGAGTTGATGTAGAGATGGATGTCCTTGTCCGGATTCTCCGACTCCAGGAACAACAGCTGGGCCACGACGAGATTCGCCATGTGATCCTCGACCTGACCGACAAGGAAAATCACGCGCTCCTTGAGCAGTCGCGAATAGATGTCGAATGAACGCTCCCCGCGCGCCGTCTGTTCGACGACAATCGGAACCAGGCCAAGCCCGGCGGGCTGCCACTCGGAACGAGTCGATGCATTGCTCATAGGATGCCTGATCATTGTAGGTTAAATCGCGCCATGAAGTGAAAATCGACGGTTGGCGAGCGGCCGCTCCTTGAGGATACCAAAAGACATGTTTCTGACAGGGTTTAAGCCAACAGCCTCCTCGTGACTGAAATCCTGCCTGACGCAGAGCCGACGTCAGGCCAGTTGCTCCATGCGCGGCCAGGACAACGCAGACCCAGTCAACTCGACCACAGCGCCTGCCTACGGGAACGCGGTCTAAAGGCCGTCGCGGGACGCCGCGTCGGTCAATTGCGAGAACGTCAGCGTCTCCTCTTCCACCTGCACCTGCTCCAGCACCCAGGCAACCACCTGATCCTCCAGGACCAGACCTTCAATCGAGGCGAGACGCTTCGGATCGGCATAGACATACTCGATCACCGCCTGGGGATGTTCATAGGTCGATGCACTCTCTTCGACCGCTGCACGGATGCGTTGCGGATCGGCGCGCAAATCCTTCTGCTTGACAATCTCGCCGACGATTAGCCCGAGCGCAACGCGGCGCCGGGCCGCCTCCTCGAACAGCTCATCCGGCAGCGCCAGGCCCTGACCCTTAGCGCCCAGCGTCTCGCGCATCTGATTGTTCATCGCCTGGATCTCGCTTTGCACCAGGGCCTGCGGCAACGCCACGTCATGGGCGGCGACGAGGAGGTCCATGACCGCCTCTTTCCGGCGATGATCCAGTCGCTGCGTCATCTCACGCTTCATGTTGGCGAGCACGTCCTCGCGAAACCGCGCGATGTCGCCATCCTCCACGCCGAATGCCTTGATGAATTCGGCATCCACCTCGGGCACACGGTTTTCTTCGACCGCTGCGACCGTCACCTCGAATCGCGCGGCTTTGCCGGCGAGATGCTCGGCTTGATAGGGATCGGGAAAAACCAGGTCCAGAACGCGCTGCTCGCCGGCGGAGACGCCAACGAGTCCGTCTTCAAAACCCGGGATCATCCGACCTGAACCCAGCTCGATGTTGACATCGGTACCGGAGCCTCCCTCGAACGGCTCGCCCTCGAGCGTCCCGACGAAGCTCGTTGTCAGACGATCCCCGACCGCCGCCGGGCGTTCGACCGCAACCCAGGCCGCACGCTGCCGGCGCAGATGCTGGATCATAGTCTCCAGATCCTCGTCGGTGATCTGCGCAACCGGGGATTTGACGATTCGACCTGCGAGCGACGCGACTTCAAGCTGCGGCAACACCTCGAAGATTGCCGTGAAGCCAACCTGTTGCGCGGCAACGTCGATCTGCGGCTCGATACGGGGCATCCCGGCAGGACGCAGTGATTGCTGCTGGAGTGCTTCGGAGAAACTGGACTCGACCAACTCGCCGAGGACTTCTTGATGCACGGCCTCGCCAAAGCGCCGCCTCAGCACCTGCAACGGCACCTTGCCGGGCCGAAAACCGGGCAGGCGGACATTTCGGCCGAGCTTCTGCAAACGCTTCTCCGCCTCGGCTGAAATCTCCTCGAACGGCAGATCGACCTTCATCCGTCGCTCGAGTCCCTCACCCGTCTCCACCGAAACCTGCATCACGTCTCTCCCGTCGGCCCGCGCATAGCGGCTCCGCACGTTGCTGAATTCTGGCTCGGACGATGCGCCCAAACCCTATGAAAGCGCGCCAGTATAGCGCAGACATCGATTGCGGCGAACGCCATCCATCGATCTGGCGCAGACAACGGGCCGCATTTGGGCGGGATCGACGCCGCTCTCAGATCACCCCTTGGATCACCCCTTAGATCACCTTAGAGAACCCGATCGGACCGGTCTTGGTGGCTAGATAAGCATCGAAGGCCATGCAGATATTGCGCACCAGAAGACGTCCACGCGGCAGAATGCGAATCCGTTGCGCGCCGACCTCCAGGAGGCCGTCTCCTGCCATGTCGCGCAGCTTCATCAGGGCATCGGCAAAATACTCGTCGAACCGAATGTCCCAGGAGGTCTCGGCAGAGGGAATATCCAGCTCGAAGTGACAGATCAGGCGGGTGATCATGTCGCGCCGAATCAGATCGTCACGGGTCAGCTCGATACCGCGGAAAACCGGCAGACGACCTGCGTCTAAATCCGCATAATAGTCCTCAAGCCCACGTCTATTCTGACCATAGGTGTTGTCGACCTTCCCGATCGAGGTCACACCGATGCCAATCAGGTCACAGTCGGCATGGGTCGAATAGCCCTGGAAATTGCGATAGAGGGTTCCGGCCCGCTGGGCCAGGGCTAGCTCGTCGTCGGGTCGCGCAAAATGGTCCATGCCGATATAGACATAGCCAGCCTCGGTCAGGCGCTCAATGGTGGACTGCAGGATATCGAGCTTCACCTCGGGCGCCGGCAGATCGGACTCATTGATGCGGCGTTGCGGCTTGAAGCGCTCGGGCAGGTGTGCGTAGTTAAAGACCGACAGGCGCTCCGGATCCACTGCAATGATGCGCTCCAGCGTCCGCGCAAAACTCTCGGGCGTTTGGAACGGCAGACCGTAGATGAGATCGATGCTAATCGAGCGGAAACCCTCCGAACGGGCCGCCTCGAGTACAGCCATGGTCTCGGCCTCAGTCTGGACCCGATTCACAGCCTGCTGAACCCGCGGATCGAAGTCCTGCACACCCAGACTCATCCGATTGAAGCCCAGACGGCGCAGCAGCGCAACACCGGCCGCGTCGGCCTCGCGCGGATCGATCTCGATCGAGAACTCACCGGTGTCGTCCCCGGCCAGGGTGAAGTGACGCCGCGTCGTGTCCATCAACTCGGTCATCTGATCGTGACTGAGAAAGGTCGGCGTGCCGCCGCCCCAGTGCAACTGCTCCACGACACGCGACTTGTCGAACAGCGCCGACTGCAGTGCCAGCTCGCGATAGACCCGCTCCAAATACGGCGGCGCCAGCGAGCGGTCTTTGGTCGCAATCTTATTGCAGGCGCAGTAGAAACAGACCGTGTCGCAGAACGGAATATGAAAATACAGCGACAGGGGACGCCCGCTCAGATTGCTGCGCTCGCAGGCGGCGCGATAGGCCGCCGCGTTAAACGCGTCGTCGAACTCCACAGCAGTTGGATACGAGGTATAGCGAGGACCGCTTTGATCGTAGCGACGGATCAGATCCAGATCGAATGAGATACCTTGTTCCACCGTTCAACCCTCCAGCCGCGGGGTCGGATGCGACTCCCGTTCGGCCATCTTCGTAGCGCCTGTCTCAGGCATCGTCCCCACCAACGTCGAGACCACGACGGTGAGTCTCGTTGATCTGTTTAAGCAGGGTGTGGAATGGAATCTCTTCCGCATACTTGCCGGCCAGATCCATGAACGGCAGATCCTCGCGCCCGAAGGCATAACCCCCGTCCGTCATCGCCGCGTAGAGCGCCTGTATCCCCTCTTGAAGCGGATCGAGAAAGGCCGGAAAGCGGGTCATGTCCTCGCTCTCGTACTCCAGACAGTCACGCAGGTCGGCCACCTCGAAGACGGCCTGACGAACCCACTCGACATACTCGTCGACGCTTTTTGCACGCCGCAGACTCATCGCGCGGTCGCCTCTTCGAGCAGCTCCAGCTGATGCGTGTCCAGTTGCTTGCGGGTCAAGAGGAAGACCCCCTCGCCGCCGCGCTCGAACTCCAGCCAGGTAAAGGGAACGCCCGGCAGTCGGCCTTCCAACTCGGGCGCCGCGCTGCCGACCTCGACAATCAGAATGCCGTCCTCGGTCAAGTGACTCGAGGCATCGGCCAGGATACGCACGACCAGGTCGAGGCCGTCTTCACCCCCGAACAGGCCCAACTCGGGCTCGTTGCGATATTCACGCGGCAAGGCGTTCAGCTCGGAACGGGAGACGTACGGGGGATTGGACACGATCACGTCGTAACGATCGCCGCTTAACGCGTCGAACAGATCAGAGGCAATGACACGGACACGATCCTCGACCCCGTGACGGACGACATTGCTCCTGGCGACCGCGAGCGCCGCGGGCGAGATGTCGATCAGGTCGACATCCACTTCCGGCAGGTGCACGGCAGCGGAGATGCCAATACAGCCGCTGCCGCAGCACAGATCGAGGACTCGCCGTACGCACTCATCCTCCATCCAGGGCTCGAAGGCAGCCTCAACCAGCTCCGCGATCGGCGACCGCGGAACCAGCACATCGGCCGTGACGGTCCACTCCAAACCGGCAAACCAGGACCGACCGGTCAGGTAGGCAGCAGGGATGCGCTCCACGACCCGCCGCTCGATCATGTCGGTTACCTGTACGCGCTCGCTGGGCGTGAGTCGACAGTCGCGAAACCCGGCAGGCAGGCTCGGATCGAGATTCACCGCACCTAAAACCAGGTGCACCGCTTCATCGATCGCGTTGTCGGTGCCGTGCCCGAAATGAAGCCCGGCAGCGTTGAAGCGACTCGCGCCCCATCGCACGAAATCTTGAATCGTGATTAAACCATCGGGCTGTTCGGCCATAGCGAAGTATCAGGAGGTACCCTTGAAGAATCCAGCGATGCAGGATACCACTACCGCGACCCGCTTTTCAGCCCCGTGGCGGGGAGGTTCGCGCGGGGAGCTGCACAATCCGCCCGCCCTCGCCCCAACCAACCCTGCCCCGGGATCCATTACGGCCGTCAGGACCGACCTTTCAGGCCGCGCGCCGTTTGGTCTCGCCCTCAAGTATGCCGATCTCGACTTTCGGCACGTCGGTCCGACCACGCCCCCTATCGACCAGATCCTGTAGGCTGATGCCGCTGAGGAACTGGAAAATTTCGTCGCTAAGCTGATCCCATAGGTGGTGCGTCAGACAACGCTGCCCGTCCCGACAGTTCTCGCGACCGCCGCAGCGGGTGAACTCAACCCACTCGTCGACGGCGCAGATGATATTGGCAATGGAAATGTCCTCTGCCGCTCGACCGAGATAATAGCCGCCACCCGGTCCACGCACGCCGCGCACCAGGTTCTTGCTCCGCAACGCGGCGAACAACTGTTCCAGGTAGGATAAGGAGATCCCTTGATTCACCGAGACGTCTGCCAGCGTCACCGGTCCCTTCCCGGAATGCAGCGCGAGGTCGAGCATGGCGGTCACCGCATATCTGCCTTTCGTCGATAGTCTCATCTTGGGGTGCCTGGGGTAATTGAGCCGATGGGCGATCGCATTGGGTCGGCGTCGCCCACTATCCCCCAGTTAAGTAGTCAATAATTTCGACATTTCAATGTATCACCCCGCGATTGATCGCCGGATGCCGGTGCGTCGTGTGAGTTGAAATCGACCAAGAGCACCGAGATCCGGGATGCAGCGGGCGTGGGGAGCGCTCACCCCGAGATCAGATCGTCACCCGTGTTCCGGAGTCACGGGGCCGGTCGAGGACCGGCACCGGCCCAAACCGATGTCCCTGCGCGATGCAGTAGGCCAGCCATTTCGCCATGAAGAGATTGACCTGCCACTTTTCGGCCAGTGCCGGCGAACGATAGTCGGTGCGCAAAGGCAGGACCGTCTGGCGCAGAGCGATCACCTCGACCTGACGGGCATCGTGGTATACGCGCAGGCGGGCGTCCGGATCGGGGAGCAGGAAACCCTGTGCGAGAAAGCGGTAGGTGAGACGAATCGATGTGGTGAAACGCGCCTGCTCTTCGATGTCCAGATACAGCTCGACACCTTCGGTGCAGCGCGAGGCGTAGCCACCACGAAGCGTCGGCAGCTCAGGCGCCAGGCGGGACAGACGCCCGAAGTTCTCTTCGCAGAGACTCATGAGCGCGCCGACATTGGGGCGACCCGACAGGATGCAGGCGGTAGCCCAGGGATGAAGGGCGCGCTGCATCGAATCTGGTCAGAGTGACGTGTCGCCCAACGCCGTCCTAGGCGAGACCGGACGACTGCTCGGCAATCTGACGCTTGACCTCGACCATATCGAGCTCGCCGGCCTTGCCGAGAAGGTCCCGAAACTGGCTCTCGGGCAGCGCGCCGGCTTGCGAGAAGATAATGACCTGATCGCGAAAAATCATGAGTGTCGGGATGGACCGAATGTTGAAGTGCCCGGCGATATCCTGATGCTCTTCGGTGTTGATCTTCGCGAAGACGACATCGGCAAGATCGTTGGAAACCTTGTCGTAGATCGGCGCAAATGTACGGCAGGGGCCGCACCAGGGCGCCCAGAAGTCGACGACGACAAAGGCATTGTCCTGGATGGTTTGTTCGAAATTTGTCCCATCAAGCTCGATGACGGCCATACGGATATCCTGCAAAAAAATGTTCGGCAGATGGTATCAGAATCCCGGTCTCACGACAGTTTAACGCGTTCGAAACAGGGACATTCAAGCCGCGCACCGAGGTCGTCGGGCCAGCCAAGCCTGACCCGACTCGCGGCGATGCTCGGCGCGGCGTCAGGTTGCAGCCAGTTTCACGAGGATCTCGTTGCGAATCCCGTCGACCGAGCCGGTGCCGGTCACCTTGACGTACCTGGGTGCATCCGCGCCGCCCCGCTCGGCCCACGCCGAGTAATAGTCGATCAGCGGCTCGGTCTGGTCGTGATACACCCGCAGGCGCTCCTTGACCGTCTCCTCGCGATCGTCGTCGCGCTGGATCAGGGGCTCGCCGGTCTCGTCGTCCTTGTCGGCCTCCTTCGGCGGGTTGAAGAGGACATGATAGGTCCGACCCGAGCCCGGATGGACGCGGCGACCCGACATGCGACGGATGATCTCTTCGTCCGGCACGTCGATCTCGACCACGACATCGATTCCCACGCCAGCCGCCTTCAAAGCATCGGCCTGGCCGAGGGTGCGCGGAAAGCCGTCGAAGAGGTAGCCGCTCTTGCAGTCCTCATCGAGGATGCGCGCCTTCACCATGCCCATGATGATGTCGTCCGAGACCAGGCCGCCTTCATCCATGATCTTCTTGGCCGCCTTACCCAGATCGGTTCCCTGTTTGACGTGCGCACGCAGCATATCGCCGGTCGAGATCTGCGGAATCTTGAAGTGTTCCTTGATGAAGCCGGCCTGCGTGCCCTTTCCCGCGCCCGGGCCGCCCAATAGGATGACGCGCATTTCGCTTTCCCTCAGTGGTGTTTTTAAAGGTGCGCCCGAGTGTGCCACAGTCCGATTCGACAGGACCACAGAACAAATCCATCGCAGGATCGGCCGGGCTTATGGCCGGACGTGACTCCGACGACCGCCCGGCGCCGTCGCGCACGCCAAGACCGGCAGGCGCGAACAAACAACGGAGCGGTCGCGGAGTCGTCCCTCAACGCCCGGCGATCATCATGCCGAGCATCAGTTTGTTGAGACGTCCGACGAAGGCCGCCGGATCGTCGAGCTGCCCACCCTCGGCGAGCTGCGCCTGATCGAGCAGGATGAGTGCGAGATCGGCGAAGCGGTCGTCTTGTGTCTCGGATTCCAGGCGCTTGACCAACGGATGCCCGAGGTTGACCTCCAGGATCGGCTTACTCTCGGGCGCACTCTGACCGACCGCCTTGAGCACGCGCGCCAGATTGGCACTCATGTCGTGCTCGCCGACGACCAGACAGGCCGGGGAGTCGACCAGACGGGTGCTCGGCCGGACCGAGTCGACGCGCTCGCCCAGGGTGGACTTGAGTCGATCAAGCAGACCGCCATGCTCGGCAACGGCCTTCTCCTTCGCCTCCTTCTCTTCCGCATCCGCCAAGCCGCCGAGATCCAGATCGCCCTTGGCGACCGAATGCAGCGTCTTGCCCTTGTACTCGGTGAGATGACTGACCAACCATTCGTCGACGCGGTCGGACAACAGCAGCACCTCGATACCCTTCTTGCGGAAGACCTCGAGATGCGGGCTGTGACGCGCTGCCGCGGCACTGTCGGCGGTGATGTAGTAGATCTTCTCCTGGCCCTCCTTCATCCGCTCCACATAGCCGTCGAGCGACTCGCGCTGGGCATCGCTCTCGCTTTGGGTGCTGGCGAAGCGCAGCAGGCCGGCGATCCGCTCCTTGTTCGCGAAGTCCTCGGCCGGACCTTCCTTGAGCACGCGTCCGAACTCGTCCCAGAACTCGCCGTACTTCTCGGGCTCGTCTTTCGCCAGGGTTTCCAGGAGCCCGAGGATACGCTTGGTGTTGGCCTGGCGGATGGTGTCGATCTTGCGGTTGTGCTGCAGGATCTCGCGCGAGACGTTCAAGGGCATGTCGTCGGAGTCGACCACGCCTTTGACGAAGCGCAGATAGTGCGGCATCAGCTTGTCGGCCTCGTCCATGATGAAGACGCGGCGCACATAGAGCTTCACGCCATGCTTGGCATCCCGCTCCCACAGGTCCCAGGGCGCGCGTTTAGGCACGAACAGCAGCGTGGTGTACTCGTTCGTCCCCTCGACCCGATTGTGGGCGTAGGCGAGCGGGACGTCGAAGTCGTGAGACACATGCTTGTAGAAGTCGTGATATTCCTCCTCCGTGATCTCCGACTTGTTGCGCATCCAAAGCGCGGTGCCGCGGTTGACCTGCTCGTACTCGGGCGGTGCGTCCTTCGCCTTCTCGGCCTCCTCGCCGTAGAACTCCTTGCGCATCTCGACCGGCAGTGCGAGATGGTCGGAGAACTTGCCGATGATGCTGCGCAGCCGCCAGGCATCCAGGAACTCCTTCTCGTCGTCCCTCAGGTGCAGGATGACGTCCGTGCCGCGTCCGGGTTTTTCGAGCGTCTCCAGGGTGAAGCTGCCGCGACCGTCCGACTCCCAACGCACCCCGTGCTCGGCACCCAGACCGGCGCGGCGCGAGATCAGTGTCACCTTGTCGGCGACGATGAAGGCGGAGTAGAAGCCGACGCCGAACTGTCCGATCAGCTTGCTGTCTTTGGCCTGATCGCCCGAGAGCGCCTCGACGAAACGCCGTGTGCCGGAGCTCGCGATGCTGCCGATGGTATCGATCACCTCTTGGCGGCTCAGCCCGATGCCGTTGTCCGACACCGTCAGCGTACCGGCCTCCTTGTCGATCTCGACCCGGATGCGCAGATCGCTCTCGCCCTCGTAGAGCCCGTCGTCACTCAGCGCCTCGAAGCGCAGCTTCTCGGCCGCGTCGGAGGCGTTGGAGACCAGCTCGCGCAGAAAGATCTCTTTGTTCGAGTACAGCGAACGGATGACGAGGTCCAGCACCTGGCTGACCTCGGCCTTGAACTCCAGTGTTTCT
>JBGSKP010000301.1:0-11081 GCA_041741175.1 Thiocapsa sp.
GCGCGCAACTGCGGTTCGTGGCCGAGCTTGCCGACGCTCCTCCGGAAGCCGAACTCGCGACGCGGCTCGCCGCCGATCCAACCCAGAGCCTGATGCGTTATCAGCTCGCCGCCCATCAGGTCATGCGCGGGGACTACGAAGCAGCGCTGGAAAACCTCCTGACCCTGATGAAACGCGACCGCGCCTTCAAAGAGGATGCAGGGCGTAAAGGCATGCTCGCGGTCTTCGATCTACTCGGCGCCGGCGACCTGGTTGCCCGCTACCGTGCCAAGATGATGAACGCGCTCTATTGAGCCGGGTCGCGGTCCAGGTACCAGCCTGTAATCCAGACCGCATCACCACTGCATCTGGATTGAATCACCACTGGGTAATGGCTCCACCCGTGGTACGCATCTCGTAGCGCGGGACCAGTTCGCCCCGGTACTTGTAGCCGAAGCGCTCGCGTTCGATGATGCCGTCGTCCTGCTTGTCGCGTGCGATCGCCATGAAGGTGTCCTCGTCCACGCGCAGCCCCCAGCGGTCGACGCTCTCGGTGGTCCGGCTCTCCTCGTTGAAGATGGGTACTCGCAGCACCCGCCCCGTTGGATCGATGGCCTCGACGAGGATGTAGTAGTTGCGTGCTCCGGTATTGACGTCCGGGATGCGCCAGACCCCCGACCGCTCACCGGGGCGATTGGCGATGCGCAGCAAATACTCCTGTCCCAGGATGGTGCGTGCCGCGTCCAGCTCGGCGAGTGCGGCCCGTGCACCCTCGCTGTCCTGGCTTTGCAGGGACGTCCGGCCGGCGTTGAGATAGCGCTCCAGGGTTGCCCGGGCCTGGTCGGTCGTGGCCAGCGCAAGCGCCTCGGCATGGGCATCGGCCAAGCGGTCGGGCAGCGCCGCATCGGGTGCCACAGCGACGAGATAATAAATCCCTCCAGCCAGCACCGCGACACCGACGAGCGCACCGACACGTTTGCCCCAGCGACCGCGATTGACATAGATGCGGGCGAGCCGGGTCGCCAGCGAATGTGGCGGCGGCCGATAACTGAACCGCCCCTCTTTCAGGGCCGCCACGCCCTGCTCGATCACCGCGTCCGGCACCTCGATCCCCTGCGCCGCGTAGATCTTGCGCAGACGCTCTTTGAGATCCTCCTCCCGACCGAGATCGTCCAGCTCGTTCCTGACGATGCGCTCGCGACGTCTGAGCGTATCCACGACATCCATGGCCAGCATGATGTCGTCGAGCGGAGGGGCGCTTCCGGCACCCCTGGCAGCCGTCATCCCGGCCCCGACCGGCCGTGGCTCGGTACCGATCGTCCCCGCCGTGGTCATGGCCTGGCCTTGATCTGAAGACCCTTACCCTCCTCGGCAAGACGCGCGAGTTTGCGCTTGCCGTCCTCGACGGCGTCGCGGATCTCGTTGGCGTTGCGGGTGCTCTGCTCGCGCATCTCCTCAATGATCTCGTGGGATTTGATCTGCCAATTCACCACCGAGTCGACGAGCTTCTTCACCGAATCGGCCCGAACGGTCGGGCCATAACCGGCCTTAACCGCCGCCTCCTGAACCTTGCCGCCGATGTCGGCCAGGACTTCGAGCGACTGGCTCACGCCCTCCTTCATGGCCTCCACCGTCCGGGTGCCTTCGTGCAGGCCGAACATCCCGGTAAAGGATGCCGTGAGTGCAGTCAGCACCACCTCGTTGGTGCTGAAAAAGCTCACCGCCTGGGCATAGACGCGCTCTTTGGCGTTGGTCGTCTGAAGCAGACGGGCCATGACCACTTCGGAGGTGTTGTAGGAGATGGTGAGATTGTCGGACAGGTCCTTGGCGATCTGATAGCGCTTCTCCTCCTGCTGCAGGTCGCGCACCGCCTCGTCGCGAGCCAGCTCGAAGCGGGCGCGCTCGGCCGGCTCCAGGGCTGTATTGGCCTCTACCGCCTTCATCGCCTCGGCCACCGCCGCCTTGGCGGCGTCCAGCCGGCCCTGTGCTGTGCTCAGAACCTCCAGCGCCAGGACCTCCGACTGTTTCAGCGCACCACGAAAATCCTGATACGCCTCCAGAATCTTCTGCTCACGCTGAATCTGATCGTTGGTCGCGGCTGTCACATCCAGATAAGTGCCTTTGATCTTATCGAAGCGACTGGCGATATCGCCGCGTGTGACCTTCATCCAGACGTTGCCCATGCGCTCGAAGGTGTCGATCTTACCGTCTGCGATCTGATCCACCATGGACTTGGCATCGTCGCGGATGCTGTTGAATGCGTTGGTGATCTCCTCGTACCGACTGCCGATCTCCATCGCCTGCACCTGCTGGCGCACGACGTCGTTGAAGAGTGAAGCCTGATTCAGGGTGCGCGCAATGGCGGCGACGCGTCCCTCGTCCAGGGTCGAGATCTGGTTCAACAGCGCAATGATGGGCTCGACCTGCCGGTCACCTTCGGTGGGGACTAAGCCGAGATCATGCAGGCCATCCATCGCCTTCTCCAGATATTGCATGGGGGTTGCGGCCGCGATGGCATTGGCGTTCGCGGTCGCAGCGGCTGATGCCGTTTCGGTTTCGCTCATCATTGACCTCCTATCGCATTGTTTCGATTAAGTTGGCCCGACATCGGCCGGCACTCGGCGTGGATCGTGTTGTTGTGCAGTGAGACGCGGCGCCATGAGCGCTCTCGGTTTTATAACCAGACAAGCCTGTCATGTATAGCCGAATTTCGATACCTGTCGGTTGGGTGCGCCGGTTAGGTCCGGGTTTCGGGATTAGGCGTTCAGGGTTCAGGGTTCTATAGACCTCGTCACCTGTCGGAGGGATAATAGCAGTGATCGAAGCCGGTCAATCCAGTGTCATCACGTGTTCAATACCATGGGAGTCCCATGTTATGCATACTAAAGACGAATACCTCGCAAAGCTCAAGGCCCAGCTCGACGAGTGGGAGACCGACCTGGCCCATCTTCGCGACAAGGCCGCGGACGCATCGGAAGATGTGAAAGAGAAGCTAGAAGAACAGATGACTGAGCTGAAGACCAAGTGGGATGAGGGCGCGGCGCGGCGTCAGCACATCCAGGAAGCCGCCGACGACAAGTGGGATGAGATCAGGGACGAGGCGGAAGAAAAATGGGCTGAAGTCAAAGTCAGCGTCAAGGATTCGATCGAACGTATCAAATCGATGTTCAGTTGAGGCGGCTCAGAACCGTTACCGCAGGCAGGACCGGCTTCAATCCCGGGTCGCTGGAGGCCATTTTATCGCTTCCAGCGACACACTCGGGTGACCCGACAGCAGTCGACGTCAACCCGCAACAACCGATCCGGAGGACATGATGGGACTGTTTGACTTTCTGAAAGGCAATGGCAAAAAGCTGTTCGGCAAAGAGGCTGAAGCAAGCGACAAGATCAAGGAGGAGATCGAGCGCGATAACCCAGGCATTACGGGGCTGAACGTGCAGTATACCGATGGCGTCGTGACGCTCTCAGGCGAAGCCGGCAGCCCCGAGGCCATGGAGAAGGCCGTGCTCATGGCCGGCAATGTCCAGGGCGTCGGCGAGGTCAAGGCGGACGGGCTCACGGCGCCGGCGCAGACCGCCGAGGTGGAGTTCTACACCATCGAAAAGGGCGATACCCTCTCGGCCATCGCCAAGCGGTTCTACGGCGACGCCAACGCCTATCCCCGCATCTTCGAGGCCAATCGGGAGGTGATCAAAGACGCCGACCTGATCTATCCGGGCCAGAAGATCCGCATCCCCAAATCGGCTGTTTAGGTGCGGCACGGGTGCCCTCGCGGGCACCCGTATGAAGCATTTTCGGTCCAGGTCTTCGCTCAGGCCATCCCATCCCTGTGTATCGAGGGGGCGCTCGCCCTGTGTGGTCGTCGGGACGCTTGTCGCCGTCACGTCAGGCCGCCTCCGCTGTACGGGGGCGGTCACCTCAATGGGCCTCTAATTTTCCGAGCTCTGCGAGAATATCCCGCACCAGCTGTCTGGTTTGTGTGTCCAGCCCCCGACTCAGGCGATCGGCGTCGCGCTCGCCGTTGATCAGCGGACGGATGACACCGGCCAACTTTGCCATCTGCCCGCCGACCCTGCTCATCTGGTCGGCCATGTTGCCGAGCAGCACCAACGCCTGCGGGTTGCTGCGTGCGGCCTGAATCATCTGGGCGAGCCCCGGCGCGGCCAGCGTGGGATCCTGCGCCCGGCTCGGATCCGGTAAACTGGACGGATCCTGGAGCCCGCGCAGGACGGCATCGGCGATCACCTGATCCTCCTCGTCCAGTCCGGCGAGTAGCGCGGCGGAGCGATCCCCCCGCGCGATGCCCCGCAGGGCAGACACCAGCGCGGTCCAGCCTTGTTGCTCGGCAGCGCCAAGTAGCGCCGCGAGGTCGGCGTACTGCTCCGGGCGTTGGCACAGCTCGGCCACCTGACGGATGAAGGCGGCGTGGACAAGGCGGATCTGCTCGCGACGCTCGGGTACAGGGACACAGTTCTCGCTCCTGTGGAACATAGTTGTTGACACGCTGAGTTCGGCTCGACGTATCGGGCCTACCGCGCAAGGAGAGGTGACATGCAGGTTGAAGTGACTGGCTTACTTGGATTGATTCACCTGATCCTGACGATCTATGCCATCGTCAAGATCGTTGGCAGCTCCGCCGACACCGGTTCGAAGGTCTTGTGGATCGTCATCGTTCTATTACTCCCCGTGCTGGGTCTGATTCTTTGGCTGATCTTTGGTCCGAGCTGAGACGCCTGGTCCGCGCGGCGGCGACGGCAGATCTGTTGCCCGAACGGCTGGGTGGAGATCCGTCGGATGGGCCAGGCGCCTACAGGATCGGACCCAACATCGCGACGCTGTTGTTCAACAGGCGTCGTCCGGGTCCCCAGCCCGCGACCATCTCCACCGTCACGGGTTGTGATCTGGCGATGTAGCTGTCCTGACGCTGCCGCATGGTGGCGGTCAGCTCCGGGTCGTAGAAGAGGATGTTGTTCTCGAAATTCAGCTCGAAACTGCGCCGGTCCATGTTGGCCGAGCCGATCAGGGTGATGGCGCCGTCCAGGGTCAGTGACTTGGTATGCAGCAGCCCGCCCTGGTACTCGAAGATCCGCACCCCGGCGGCGAGCAGCTCGGCGTAATAGCTGCGGCTTGCCGCGCCCACGACGAACGAGTCATTGCGCGCCGGAAAGATGATGGTGGTGCGCACACCGCGATAGGCGGCCCCGCACAATGCGCCCTGCATGGCTTCATCGGGGACATAGTAAGGGGTCGAGATTACCAACTCGCCGCGCGCACTGTAGATCAGCGCCTCGAACAGCTCGGGCATTGCCGAGGCACGCACCATCGGCCCCGTTCCAATCACCTGCGCCGGAAAGCCGCCCGCCGATTCCGGCACCGGACGCCGCAGCAGGACATCCATCCCGTCGTCGACATGGGTGAGCCAGTCGCTCGCGAACAGGATCTGATTCTGGCGCACGACCGGACCCTCGAAGCGCATCATGGCGTCGACCCAGGGGGCATATTTGGCCTTGACCCGAAATTCCGGATCGGCGCAGTTTTGACTGCCGCAATAGGTGATGCGATCATCGATCACCAGAATCTTGCGGTGATTGCGCAGATCCACCCGCCCGCGCAGTGGCAGAAGCAGCGGGTTGCCGATCGGCAGTGCACGCACCAGCTTCACGCCGGCATCGCCCATCCGCTTCCAGTGGATCGATTTGATCAGGCGCCGTGAGCCCAGATCGTCCGCCATGGCGCGACACGTCACGCCGCGCGCGGCGGCTCGCTCCAGCGCCGCGACCATCTGCAGTCCGTTGTTATCCGGCAGCCAGATATAAAACAGCAGATGCACATGGTCGGTCGCCGCGTCGATATCCGCGATCATTGCGTCGATGGTGGCATTGGAGTCCGCCATCAGGGTGGCCTGATTTCCGCTCACCGGGTCAAAGCCGCTGATTGAATCGCCAACGCGAAACAGATGCTGGTAAGCCGGCGGGATGTCGGCCGGTATGTGTGTGTGGTCCAGGTCGCGCGCCAACTCCGGAATCTGCGCCAGGATGCGCTTGAGCCGCTCGGCGCGACGCCGTCCGAGGTTGACCTCGCCGAGCAGCACATAGGCGATGGCACCGATCAGGGGCACGGCCAGGATGGCCACCACCCAGGCGATGCGCGAAGCGGGCTGCCGATGCGGCCGCAGCAGCACCCGGATCACCAGTCCGATTTGAATGAGTAGATGCAGGGTCAGGATGATCAAGGTTTCACCTGTCAGGGTCTCCAATCCATCGCGCCGTGTTGGGCAGGTCAGACGCCGCTCAGCCCGCGCCAAGGAGCGGGATCTGGCCAAGACTGCTCCGCCATACCCCGATGCCCAGTAGCAGGAAGGCGACCGCCAACGCCGCGCAGGCGAGTGCGGCGATCAGGGATCCCGCTTCGGCGCCTTCCCGCCCGCGTCTGCTCAATCCCCAAAAGGCGCCGCCGGCCGTGATCAGGAAACCAAACTCGCTGATGAACAGCAAGGTCAGCAGCGGAAGTCTGCGCGCGGCGGCTGGATCCATGCCGCCGCCCAGTCCGAGCATCAGAGCCAGGAGCAGACCGATACCCGCCGCCGCCCAGGTCACGGGGAACCTCTTGTTCATGACATCTGCCCGCGGTGCGTCTCCAGTGCCCTCTATTGTGCGTTAAAGCACATCCCGCGGGCTATGCGCGCGCTGCGCCGCGACCGCGCGCGGATGGATCGATCGATCCAGACAACGGGTTGTTCCCAACCATCGCCTGTCGCCGAGGATACGGTTTAAGTTGAACTGTCGCGAGAAACCGTTATCTTATGTTGCAGTGCACAAAACTGCTTGATCGTCCCTGTCGCGCGCCGGTTCTCACAACCGCGTGCGGCGCGGCGTCCGGCCGGTGCGTCGAGAATCCGAGGAGTGTCGCAATGAACGCAGACATCGACCGTGGCCGAAGTCATGCCCGCGACCATGTCCCGAGCGAAACCGGTAACCAATCCGGCAACCCCGCCGGCAATCCGATCCGGTCCATTCGGCTCAAAGACGGCACCCGGTGTCATATCCGGCCGATCGGCCACGATGACCCGGATCTGCTCAATGCCTGTTTCGCCGGTCTTTCACCGGCTTCGCGCAGACTGCGGTTCTTCGGCGCCAAGCAGGTCTTAACCGCGGCGGATCTCGCTTACCTGACCGCTGCCGATGGACGCGATCATCTCGCGTTCGCGGCAATCGCACTGGATCGCAACGGACGCGACGGCGAGGTCCTCGGCGCGGCGCGCTGTATCCGTTCGGCGCCGGGCTCGGAGACGGCCGAGCTGGCGATGGCGGTGGTTGACCAGGCCCAAGGCAAGGGTGTGGGCACCGCTTTGCTGGATCATTTGACCGAGGCCGCGCGGGAGCAGGGTATTCGCCGGTTTCATTGCGAGGTTCTGGCCGATAACGAGGGTATGCGCACACTGGCGAGTCGGCTCGGCGGCCAGGCGAGCTGGTTGGACGACGGTGCGGTGAAGTACGACTGTGCCCTACCCGAGTCGGCATCCCCACAGACGGTGGAGCCCGTTGCGGCTGGGCGAGCGCCCCGACACCGGTCGGGAGCCTCTGATAGCGCCGACGGCCTGTCGTCTTGGGAGCGCGCCTTTAATGCCTCGATCGCCGTCTTCGAAACCGCTACGCTGGCCTGGTACGATTGCCTCCTGTCGACTCAACTGGAGCGCCGGGTACCATGACGCACATCCGCGACTTCGACGGCAAGGCGCCGAGCATCGACCCGTCTGCTTGGGTCGACGCGACCGCGGTGGTCATCGGCGATGTCTCGGTGGGCGCGGCGGCCTCGGTATGGCCCGGCTGCGTGGTCCGCGGCGACATCCATCGCATCGTGATCGGCGCGCGCACCAACATCCAGGACGGCAGCATTCTGCACGTCTCGCACGACAGCCGCTTCATGCCCGGCGGGGCCCCGCTGCTTATCCATGAGGATGTGACGGTCGGTCATCAGGTCGTTCTGCATGGCTGTGAGATTCATCACCACTGCCTGATCGGCATCGGCGCACGTTTGCTCGATCGCGTCGTCGTTGAGCCCTTCACCCTCGTTGGTGCCGGCTCGCTCGTAACGCCCGGGCGGGTGTTGGAAGGCGGTTACCTCTGGATGGGTGCGCCGGTACGTCGGGTCCGCAGGTTGACCGGTCGCGAGCTGGAATACCTGGAGTATGTGGCGGGGAACTATGTCCGGCTGGCCGAACGCTACCGGGCGGCGCAACACAACCCGTAGTCCGGACGATCCGCTGCGCGTCACCCGCCTCCGTGCATCTGCGCGACAGGCGGGTGATCGCGCCCGCGCCCGGCCGATGTACGCGGCCTTGATCTCGACTAGGGCGCGGCGGTGACTGCAGGGATGGGTGCCGGCTCGCCCTCGGGGGTGTCGTCGCCTGCCGCTGCCGTCACGCGATTCACATCCACGGCCACCCTTAGCTCATGGGTTCCGCCGCCGTAGAAGATCCCACGCATCGGGGTGACGTCCTGAAAGTCTCGACCGACCGCCGTGGTAATGTGCTGCTCGCCTGGAATCTGATCGTTGGTCGGATCGAAATCGACCCAGCCGATATTCGGAATCAGCACCGCGAACCAGGCGTGCGAGGCATCGGCGCCCTGCAGCTTGACCTGTCCCGGCGGCGGCAGCGTCTCCAGATAGCCGCTCACATACCGGGCAGCCAGCCCAAGCCCGCGCAGACCGGCGATGGCGACATGGGCGAAATCCTGACAGACCCCTTTGCGTTGCTCCATCACCTCGGCGAGCGGTGTGGCAATCGTCGTCGACGTCGGGTCGTAGACGAAGTCGTGGAAAATGCGTCCCATCAGCTCGATCGCGGCATCCAGGATCGGCCGCCCGGCGGGAAAGGATTCCGCCGCATAGGCCGAAGCGTCGGCGTCTGCCGGGACCAGCTGAGACGGCAGCGTGAAGATCCGCAGGTTGGTCATCGGCTCGTCGTAGCGATCGTGCAACCGATCGACAATGCGCTCCCACGGCTGGGTCGACTCGGGTTTCGGCAGGGTCGGGGCCATCACCTCGACCTCGCTCAGCGCCCGGACCTCCAGCGCCTCGTGAGCCTGCTGGATCGAGAAATAGCTCACCCGGTTGCCGAAAAAATCTTCGTGCTCGCGATGCACCGCCGGCCAGGGATCGACCCTGATCTGACTGGACAGACAGCGCTGGCGCGCCGTCTGCGGCGGTTTGAGGTGAGCAATGCTGTGGCACAGGGACACGGGTTCGGCATACTCGTACCGGGTGACGTGATTGATGCGGAACCTCATGCTGCACCCCGTTTGGCGGCGCGACGCAAGAGACTATGCGGCTGCTCCTCGTGTCTGAAGTATTGTGCCGTGATGGCGTCCGAAATGGCGGCGCTCTGGCGATCCAAGTCCGCGAGCATCGCGGCCAGTGCGGCCCGCCTGGTGCCCGCCTTATCGGCCTGCACCAGGGTGTCGATCTCGGCGAGCCGGATGCCGGTCAGGCCCTTGAGGACCAGTTTTTCGACCGCCGTGCGCCCAACGGCCATGTCGCCGCGCGGCAACTCCGAGACCAGACGCTCGAGCTGAACCAGTTGATAGGCGAGGGCGCGCGGGTTGCCCTCATCCTGGAATACCAGATCCAGGAGCGCACCGATCCGGGTGCCGGCGCGGTAGCGGCGCCGATAGGTGATGAGACTGTCCGTGACCCCCAAGACCGCCTCGATCACCATGTTTTCGTCCTGCTCACCGGCAATCGGCACCAGCACGGAGCGCAACAGGCTTGCGGTGGATGCCCCGCGCTCAAGACGGCGGCCGATTTCCAGGAAATGCCAGCCCTCGTTGTGGGTCATGTTCTCCTGCGTTAGGGCGGAGAAGGCGACCAGCGAGGTAATCAGCGGGTCGAGCTCATCGAGCGCGAGCGAGAGCTGGCCGGGCGGCTCGTTGGTCAGATTCCCCAGATGGCCCTCGATGTCGCTGACGATGCGCCAGGTGTCGGCGGAGAGGCGATCGCGCACCGAGTAGGCGGCCTGGCCCAGGGCCTGGAGCGTCTGCGGCAGGCCGCCTAAGCGGGTCGCATCGGCGATCAGCGAGAGCATTTCGGGGATCGGGTTTCGCAGCCGTTCGGCCGCGCCGGCGCCGATGAAACCGGGGAAGGATTGCGTCTGATTGGTCAGCGCCTCCAGGAGCGAGCGCAGACAGCAGGCGTCTCCCGTGGATGTCGGGTAATCGCTGCGCTCCGAGAGCTTGAAGATGGTCACCCGCAGCAGACGCACCAGCCCCTCGGCGCGCTCGGCGTAGCGCCCGATCCAAAATAGATTGTCGGCGACGCGGCTCGATACCTCGCTTTCCTGAGTCACCGCCGGGGTATGGGTTTCAGTCGAAACCAGGAGACTCTCCTGGCGTTCCGGCTCCGAGGCCACCACCCAGACATCCTTGGCCAGTCCGCCGAGCTGATTGGAGTTGAGCGCCGCTTCGTTGGTTGGCGTCACGCGTCCGAGCCCGCCCGGCATAACCGTGTAGCTCTCGTCTTCGGCGCTTAAAAAAGTCCGTAAGACGCTGGAGCGGGGTTCCAAATGGCGGCCGATGAGCGCCGGAGCGGTCGAGGGACTGATGTGCTCCTGAGCGATGTAGCTGCCGGGACGCTGTTTGATGGCCTCGATCAGCGCGGCGCGGGCGGTCGGCTCCATGGCGCCGGGGAAGAGGCTGCGCTGGCCGTGACGCTTGTTCAAGGGCTTGATGACGAGCTGATCGAGACGTTCCATAACCAGGGCGAGCGACTGCGGATCGCCGCACCACCAGGTCGGAATGTCGGGGATCTGCAGCTCCTCGCCCAGTAGCTCGCGGCACAGGCCCGGCAGAAAGGCCGGCAGCGCCGGGTGCTCGAGAATACCGCTACCCAGGGCGTTGGCGATCACGACATTGCCGGCACGCACCGCCTGGACCAGACCGGGTACACCCAGGAAGGAGTCCTCGCGCAGTTCCAGCGGGTCGCACCAGCCATCGTCGACGCGGCGCAGCACGGCATCGATGCGCTCCAGCCGGCCCAGGGTGCGCAACCACAGCGCCCCGTCCCGCACCGACAGATCCCCGCCCTGGACCATCGTGAAGCCGAGA
>JBGSKP010000302.1:0-12043 GCA_041741175.1 Thiocapsa sp.
GACGCGGATCGCGCTGCGGGCTGCAACCCGCGGGTGTTCGGGATCCAAGTGCGCCCGCTCCCGACGGCGCGCTCTCGGTACCCGACCCGGCAGCGTCAGTCCGACAGATAGAGCGCGAGAAGCGGCGCCAGATTCAGCAGCAGGATGGCGAGCTTATAGGCGGCCATGCCCGCATAATGAATCGTGTCGAAGTTTTCGACCGAGAGCCTGAACCATCGACTGTGCAGGCGATACATCCAGTCGTGGGCCAGGGCGAAGACCCCAAACCAGAGAAGCAGAAATCCGTAGTTGATGCCAACACACCAGAGCAGGAATTCCGTGATGCCTGTCGTCGTCATACCTCACCCCCGTAGCCGCTGATCACAAAAGCTCCGGCGAGCCGGCAGGGTCCGCCGCAAGTTGTCCCCGAGCCGACCGATAGCATGGCTAACCGGTGATCGCGGATCTCGCCTGGCTCAGTCCGCGCTTTTCATGAAAGTGTGTATCCGCCGGAACGCAGAAGCAATTGCTTCGACTGAACGGACACGCTGCGCCAAGGTCGGACACCGTCCATATCGTGAGGCACTTTGAAGCAGCGTCGTGTGCGCGGCTATGCCCGTGGGTGATATCCTCGGTGCACGTCCTGATCAATGGTGGCACGTCTTCGGATGCCTGTGGTCTCGCAACAGGGGCAGCGCTGGATCAATCTCGAAAAGGCCCGCTATTACCGAGTCGTCCTGGAAAAGGACCTGCTCGGGACCTGGAGCCTGATCGCCTGCTGGGGTGCGCTGCACTCGCGCCGCGGCGGGATGCGGGTCACCGCACTGGCGTCGCTCGATGCCGGCGTCGCCGCGCTGGATGGGATCGCGAAGCGACGACGGCAGCGGGGGTAAGTGCCTGTGCCTGCTCCCCCCGACCCCTCGGCGTGATGAACGCACCCTCAAATAATCCAACGCCCAACGCAAGAACATCCTCCGCGCCGCCTTCTCCGTCAAGCTGATGCCGCAAGATGCCAACGACGAAACAGCCGGCGCGCTGCTGGAGCGCATTCGCTCAGAGCAGCCGGATCGTTCACCATCCCAGTCCAAGAAGCGCCAACGCACACGAAAAGTCTCGATGTGCTGACTCACCTGGAAGTTGACGGATTCAAGAGCTTCGAGAATCTGGTCATCGATTTGACGCCCTTCACGGTGATCGTCGGCAACAACGCGGCCGGCAAGAGCAACCTGTTCGACGTGATTCAACTGTCGGCGAATCTGGCCACGCGGGACGTATCGGAAGCGGTCGAGGACATGCGCGGCGAGCCGCTGGAACTGTTTCGCCAGACCTCGACGGGGCGTGCCCGTCAGATACGCTTGGCCGCGGAAGTGTTGGTCGATCCCATGGTGCGCGACCCCTGGGGCAGCGAGGTGAAGCTCTCTCACACCCGCATGCGCTACGAGGTCACCCTCGAACGCCGCGAAATCAAGCCGGGCATCGAGCGTATCCAGGTCGCCCATGAAGCCGTCATGCCGATCATGCGCAAGGAGGACCGTTGGGCCAAGTCACTGCAGCCATCGAAGGGTTTTCGTTCCACCCATCTCGAATACACCCGGCAGAAGCCTTGGCTGACGACGGAAGATCGACCGGAGGGGCTGACACTCAGCGTGCATCAGGACGGCAAGCAGGAGCGCAACCGGCCGGCCAGTGCGGCGGAAGCCACCGTGCTCTACAGCATCACCAATGCAGAGTTTCCGCATCTGTTCGCCTTGCGAGAGGAGATGCGCTTCTGGCGCCTGCTGCAACTCGACCCGACCTTGTTGCGTCGGCCGGTGCCGGCGACGGCTGCAGACGTGCTGAATGCGGATGGTTCGAACCTGGCCGCCGTTCTGGCCCAGCTAAAGGCCTAGACGGCAACGGAAATGCGCCCCGGTGGCGCGCTCGGCGATATCGCGGCGGAGTTGAATAACCTGATACCGGGCATCGCCAAGGTGGACACGGACCTGCATGAGGCAAGCCGTGAATACCGCATCGAGCTCACAATGCGTGACGGCTTGCCTTTCACCTCCAGGGTGATTTCCGACGGCACCTTGCGAGTGTTGGCCTTGCTGACGCTTCTGCATGACCCTCGCCATCGGGGATTGATTTGTTTCGAGGAGCCGGAAAACGGCGTCCACCCGGCGCGTATCAGGCAACTCGTACAACGCTTGCGGGACATGGTAACGGATCCGCGTGACTCCCACGCAGATGACTTTTCGGTTCCCTTAAGCCAGTTGCTGCTCAACAGTCATTCGCCGGTCGTGCTGTCCGCGTTGGTGGATAAGGATTGGCACCCCATCGATGGTTCCATTCTGTTTGCCGATACTGCAACCGTCAGCGACCCGGTCAGGAATGAACAGCGCCGGCGGACCCGGTTGCGTCCGGTCCGGCCCAAGCCGCAGCGTTCTCTGTTTGGTGACGAAGTACCACAGGGGTTTGTCTCGGATTACGAGGTCAGAAGAGTCCTGGAAACCGTGAGCACGGAGGGCTGAGCATGCACTACCTCGGTCTTGCCCTGTACGCGGAAGGGCCGACGGATTACTACTTCCTCTACCCCTTGCTCCAACGGCTTTGCGAGGACATCTGCGCGCAGGAGGCCAACCAACCGGTGGAGGTCAGCGCTGTCCTGCAGTTGGACCATCCGGTCGCGTCCGGCGGAGCGTCCCGCGAAATCCGCATCAGCGATGCCGCCAAGTTGGCGGGCGGAGCCTGGCGGATTCTCTTTGTGCATGCAGACGGCAGCGGCGATCCCGGAAGGATGCGCGAGCACTGGGCGCAACCCGCTCTTGACCGGGTACGGCTTGAGTTCGCGGGGCAAGGGCTCGGGGTTGCGGTCATCCCGGTTCGGGAAACCGAAGCTTGGGCGCTGGCGGATGGGGATGCATTGCGCCGTGTGTTCGGAACCTCGCCCAGCGATATGGAAATGAGGCTCCCAAGAACGGCCAGGGCACTGGAGTCGGATGCCGACCCGAAGGCGACTCTGGACAATGCCTTCAGCATCACTCAGCCTTCTGGGCGGCGCAGGCGGCAGGGTATTTCCCCCTTGTTGAATGCGGTTGGAGAGCAAGCCAGCCTGCAGCGTCTGCGCGAGTTGCACGCGTTTTCATCCATGGAATCTGAATTGAAGCAGGCGCTAAAACAATTGCAGATCCTGCAATGAAGCGTCGTGTTTCCTGGATAGATACTCAGGGACTTCGGCCACAAGCGCCGGAGCCCACTGTAATCGATTCGGTATTAGCTCGTCATGAACACCCTTTCCCTGGTCCAGATGCCATGGAATCCCTGCCTCACCCCAGAGGTCAGACTCTGATGATTCAGGCGCCCATCCCTGCGAGCGAGGGGGAGTCACCTCCTCAGGTGGCCGATGGACAGACACTCGGGCAGCCAACCCTAAAGCGCCTCGTAGGCACGATCTGGGATACAATGACAACCCATCCTCGGCGAGCACATGCTGATACCCTCGCCAACCACCGGTTCGGCAATCGCCGGTCCAAGGCGCATGCACATGACGCCGAGTCGGACCCGACGAATCGGCACGCACTTTCGACCCGAGACCTATGACCCCGGAAGCCAAGGCGCGCCAACACATCGACCGAAAGCTCGAACAGGCCGGCTGGGTCATTCAGGACATGAAACAGCTCGACCTGTCGGTGGCCGCGGGTGTGGCCGTGCGCGAGTACCCCACCGACTCGGGTCCAGCCGACTACGTACTGTTTGTGAACCGCCATGGCGTAGGCGTGATCGAGGCCAAGGAGGACAGCGCCGGTGAGAACCTCACCGTCACCGAAGTCCAGACCGAACGCTACGGCACCGCCCATCTCAAATGGCGCACCGACGACACGCCGCTGCGCTTCCGGTTCGAGGCCACCGGACAGATCATCCGCTTCACGGACATCGCCGACCCGGCTCCGCGCTCCCGCGAGATCTTCCACTTCTTCAGACCCGAAACCCTTGCCGCCTGGCTGGCCCAGCCGGAAACCCTGCGTCGTCGGCTGGCCGAGGAGATGCCGGCGCTCCCCCCGAAGGACCTGCGCGATTGCCAGATCGGCGCCGTCACCGGGCTGGAACAGTCGCTGGCGCTGAACAAGCCGCGTGCCCTGGTGCACATGGCCACCGGCGCGGGCAAGACCTTCACCGCCATCACCTCGGTCTACCGGCTGCTCAAGTTCGGCGGAGCCAAGCGTATTCTGTTCCTGGTCGACACCCGCAACCTCGGCAAACAGGCGCACCAGGAGTTCATGGCCTACACGCCGCCGGATGACGCGCGCAAGTTCACCGAGCTGTACAACGTGCAGCGCTTGGCCTCGTCCAGCATCGATCCGCATGCGCAGGTGTGCATCAGCACCATCCAGCGCATGTACTCGATCCTGTCCGGCGAGCCCATGGATGAGTCGGCCGAGGATGTCTCGCTCAACGAAGTACGGCAGATGGCCGAGCAGGAAAAGCTCGTCCGCTACAACCCCGCCGTGCCGGTGGAAACCTTCGACTTCATCGTCATCGACGAGTGTCACCGCAGCATCTACAACCTGTGGAAGCAGGTGCTCGACTACTTCGATGCCGGCCTGATCGGCCTGACCGCCACGCCGGACAAGCGCACCTTCGGTTTCTTCAACGAAAATATCGTCGCCGAATACACCTACGAGCAGTCGGTGGCCGACGGGGTCAACGTCGGCTACGACGTGTACGAGATCGTCACCGAGATCACTCGGACGGGCGCCGAGCTCAAGGCCCGCCAGTGGGTGGACCATCGCGACCGGCAGACCCGCAAGAAACGCTGGGCCGAAACCGAAGACGACACCGCCTATACCGCCAAGGAGCTGGACCGCTCCGTGGTCAACGTCAGCCAGATCCGCAAGGTGATCCAGGCCATGAAGACCGCCGTGGAAACGCAGATCTTCCCGGCGCGCAAAGAGACACCCAAAACGCTCGTCTTCGCCAAGACGGACAGCCACGCGGACGACATCATCAACATCCTGCGGGAGGTCTACGGCCAAGGCAATGCCTTCTGCAAGAAGGTCACCTACCGTGCCGAAGAAGACGCCGACAGCATCCTGTCCAGCTTCCGCAACGACTACAACCCCCGCATCGCCGTGACGGTCGACATGATCGCCACGGGCACGGATGTAAAGCCACTGGAAGTCCTGCTGTTCATGCGCGACGTGCGAAGCCGTGGCTATTACGAGCAGATGAAGGGCCGTGGCGTGCGCTCGCTCGACGGCGACAGCCTCAAGCGCGTCAGCAACTCCGCCGACGGCGCCAAGAGCCGCTTCGTGCTCATCGACGCTGTGGGCGTGGAGAAATCGCTCAAGACCGAAAGCCGGCCGCTCGAGAAGAAACCCGGTCTGGCATTGAAAGACCTGCTGCAAGTCGTCGCCTTGGGGCACCGCGACAACGAAACCCTGCTTTCGCTTGCGAACCGACTGGTGCGATTGGCGAAGCAACTGGACGACAAGGCCCGGGCGCGAATCGAAAAGACCTCAGGCGGGATCGCCGTCGCCGAGCTGGGCAAGGGGCTGATCGCCGCGCTCGACCCGGATGCCATCGTCGCCGCCGCACTCGCCACCGCCCAGGCCAAAGGCATCACGCGTAGCGAAGAGACCCTGTTGCCCGAGGAAATCGAAGCCGCCCGCGCCGAGCGCGTGGCCGCCGCCTGCGCGCCCTTCGACAAACCCGAGCTGCGCGACGAGATCGAGAACGCCCGCCGCGAACGCGAGCAGCTCATCGATCACATCAACCTCGATCAGGTGACGTTCTCCGGCTTCAGCGAACAGGCGGAAACCCTGGCCAATGCGCTCATCAAGCGCTTTGCCGACTACATCGCCGCCCACAAAGACGAGATCGCGGCCCTCGACTTTTTCTACCAGCAGCCCTACCGGCGCCGGCAGCTTACCTTCGACATGATCGAGGAGTTGCATGAGCACTTGACCAAACCGCCGCTGATGCTCACCACCGAATGTCTCTGGAGTGCCTATGCACGTGTCCAGGCCGGCCAGGTCAAAGGCTTGACCAGCCGCCGCCAGCTCACCGATCTGGTCTCGCTGGTGCGCTTTGCCTTGGGGCTGGACACCGAGCTCAAGCCCTTCAGCGAGCAGGTGGACAAGCGCTTCCAGGAATGGATCTTCCGCCACAACGCCCAGCGCGGAACGGCGTTCAGCCCCGAGCAGACCGAATGGCTGCGGCTGATGAAGGACCACATCGCCAGCTCGTGCAGCATCGGCCGTGATGATTTTGACTACGCCGAATTGGCTGATAAGGGAGGCTTGCAGAAAGCGTGGGGGTTGTTTGGCAAGGAGCTGGATGGCTTGATGCAGGATCTGAACGAAGCGCTGGTCGCATAAAAACCGTCTGAGACCATAGACTTAATGCACATCCGCACATTTGGAGTTACCCATGTTGAACACTCTTGAAGCCGTTTTACAGCCCGACGGCGCGTTGACGTTTCTGGAGCCCGTTCACCTAGACAAACCGCAACGGGTGTTGGTGACCTTTACCTCCCCGGCCGACGAAGCACTTAGCGGTTTGGCACTCAGCGAAGCCGCATTGGCGGCCGATTGGTTGCGCGACGAAGAGGATGCCGCGTGGGCGCATTTGCAACCCGTCGCGTAATTCTGTTGCCGTTTCCGTATTCCGTATTGATACGATTTGTGTGACGATATTGAACAGGGCAAAGCTGAAGGAAGAAAGCTGAAGGAAGAAGATTCCATGATTTGCGAAGTGGCGATTGGTGAAGTGATAGCACCAAGAAGAGAGAAGGCGCATCCGGGGGACTTTCCCGATTTGCCATACATCGGTCTAGAGCATGTCGAACCTCACGCTATGCGTTTACTTGGGCATAGTTTGGCGGGGCAAATGTCAAGCATAGCTAATCGTTTTTATTCAGGGGATTTGCTTTATTCCAGGCTTCGCCCTTATTTGAACAAGGTGATAACCGTTAGTCTTGATGGGCTTTGTTCATCGGAGTTTATTGTTATCCCAAATTCAGAGTTTATAAGCTCCGAATTTCTAAAGTATTTACTCAATTCTTCGGATTTCGTGGCTTTTGCGAATGGGTTGAATGCCGGCGATCGACCAAGGGTGGATTTCGAACAAATTTCTTCCTTCAAATTCCTTCTTCCTTCGTCCTTCGCCCAAACCCGCATCGTCGCAAAGCTTGAAGAACTGCTCTCCGACCTCAATGCCGGCGTGGCCGAACTCAAGGCCGCGCAGAAGAAGCTAGTCCAATACCGACAATCATTGATCAAAGCCGCCGTAGAGGGCGCACTCACCGCCGACTGGCGCACGCACAACACACCGCCTGAAACCGGCGCTCAACTGCTGCAACGCATCCTCACCGAGCGCCGCGCCCGCTGGGAAGCGAAGCAGCTTGCCAAGTTCAAGGAACAAGGCAAGACCCCGCCCAAGGACTGGCAGACGAAGTATCGCGAACCGCTTGTGCCCGACACCAGCGAACTGCCTGATCTTCCCAGCGGTTGGTGTTGGGCGACGACGCAACTCGTCGGCGAGGTGCTTCTGGGTCGTCAGCGCGCGCCGCAGTACTTGACCGGGCGTTGGCCCCGGCACTACTTGCGTGTGGCAAACATCAAGGATGATCGCATCGACTTCTCGAATGTCGAGAGCATGGATTTCGATGAAATCCATTTCGATAAATATCGCCTGCTGGCAGGCGACATTCTCGTGAGCGAAGGACAAAGCCCGGAACTCGTCGGGCAGAGTGCCATTTTCCGTCGACATCACCAGCCGCTTTGTTTCCAGAAGACTCTCCATCGCTTCCGCTCCCTGCCAGGTGTTGTGCTGCCTGAGTTCGCTCAACTGGTATTCAGAACCCACGTATATACCGGAGTGTTCCGCGCCGTAGCTTCGATCACCACGAACATTGCTCACTTGACCCTGGAAAAGTTCGAGGTTGTGCGATTTCCATTGCCTCCGCTAGCCGAGCAGATCGAAATCGTTGCAGCGGCGGACCTTCGTCTTTCAGCTGTTAAAGCAATGGAGATGAGCCTGACAACGTGCTTCCAGCAATCCACCGCCCAACGCAAAAACATCCTCCGCGCCGCCTTCTCCGGCCAACTGGTCCCGCAAGATCCCAACGACGAGCCCGCCAGCGTGCTGCTGGAGCGCATCCGCGCCGAGCGTGAAGCACGGGGCGCAATGTATAAGCCGCGTGGGCGTAAGGCAAAGGAGCTGGCATGAGCGACAGGGTCTTCGACCTGGCGGATCGGACAACGGCGTCTCCAGAGCTGGGCTCCATACCTCTAGAGCTTGGCTCCATACCTCCAGAGCTGGCCGAGCAAGCTCTGGAGGTACCGGCTTATCTGGACTGGGCGGAGGTGCCGGCGGCGCTACAAGGCATCCTGACCGCACAGGCCCGGCCGGTGAGCGAGACCCGCCGGGCCAACCCTGAAGACCTGCGATTCGTCGTGCGCCAACTCTGTGCCGGTCGCTACCTGGGGCGGCATGTGCTTGCCCACCTCCTGCAGCGAAACGCTGACGACCTGCTCAAACGCACTCTGAACCCCATGGTTGAGGCCGGGCAGCTGAAGCCTGCCTATGCCGCCAGCCGTGACCCACGACAGGCTTATATCGCTTCGTCAAACCTCTTCGATGAGCACATGCAATGAACGCATCCACCCGTGTGGGCGAACGTGCCCATCCTGCAAGGCGCGGAGCCGGGGTGATGGGCACGCCCGTCTACGCTCGGTGCTCCGAACAAAGCTCATCGCACGGGGTTTGCCCATCCTACCGCCTGCTCCCGCAAAACCCCAACGACGAGCCCGCCAGCGTGCTGTTGGAGCGCATCCGCACCGAACGGGCGGAACGCGAGATGCAGCCCAAGACGCGCAAGGTGGCCAAGCGGCGCGCAGTCAAGGAGCCCGCATGAGCCGCAAGCCTGCCGCCGTGCCCGCCAGGAAGAAAGGGGCCAAGACGGCCGAACCCGCGCCCGCCACTGAGTTGGCCGACGCCGACGCCACCGTCGACACCGGTCTGCTGGGCGACATCCAGCAGATGATCGTCGACGCGCGCCACACAGCCGCCGTGGCGGTCAATGTCGGTCTCACCCTGTTGTACTGGCGGATCGGCCAACGCATCCGCACCGAGGTGTTGGGCCAGGCCCGTGCGGACTATGGGCGGGAGATTCTGCCGACACTGTCGGCAGAATTGATGCCTCGCCATGGCCGAGGCTTCAGTGCACGCAGCCTGTGGCGGATGGTGCAGTTTGCGGAGACCTTCCCGGACCAGGACCAGGTCTCAAAGCTGGCGCAGCAACTGGCTTGGAGCCATTTTCAGGAACTGATCAGCATCAAGGATCCGCTGGCTCGGGATTTTTATGCGCAGATGTGCTGCCTGGATCGCTGGAGCGTGCGCACGCTGCGCAACCGGGTCGATTCGATGCTGTTTGAACGAACGGCGCTGTCCGGGAAACCCGACGAGCTCATTCGCATGGAGCTTGACGCCTTGCATGCGAAGGGTGATGTCTCGCCCGCCATGCTGCTCAAAGACCCCTATGTGCTGGACTTCCTGGGCCTGAACGACCGCTACCTCGAAAAGGACCTGGAAGATGCCATCCTTCGCGAGCTGGAGATCTTTCTGCTGGAGCTGGGCGCGGGCTTCAGTTTCGTGGCACGGCAGCGGCGCATCCAGCTCGACGGCGACGACTTCTACATCGACCTGCTGTTCTACAACCGCAAGCTGCGCCGTCTCGTCGCCGTCGAGCTGAAGCTGGGCGATTTCAAGGCCGAGTACAAAGGCCAGATGGAGCTTTACCTTCGCTGGCTGGCCCGGCACGACCAGGAGCCGGGTGACGGGCCGCCGCTGGGCATCATCCTGTGCACCGGCAAGAAGCAGGAACAGATCGAGCTGCTGGAGCTGGACAAGTCCGGCATCCACGTGGCCGAGTACCTGGCCGTGCTGCCGCCGCGCGAAGTCTTCGCACAAAAAATTCACAGCGCCATGCTGGCCGCGCGTGCGCGGTTGGACCACAAAGCCCACGAATGAACGCATCCTCCCTGGTCCAGAAACTCTGGAACTTCTGCCACACCCTGCGCGACGACGGCGTCGGCTACGGCGACTATCTGGAGCAGCTCACCTACCTGCTGTTCCTGAAGCTGGCGCACGAATATGCGCAGGAGCCGTACAACCGCGACACGCGCATCCCCAAAGGTTACGACTGGGCCAGTCTCACGTCCAAGGTGGGCGAGCCGCTGGAGGCGCATTACCTTCTCACCCTGCACAGACTGGGTCAGGAACAGGGAATGCTGGGCGCCATCTTCTTCAAGGCGCAGAACAAGATCCAGGATCCGGCCAAGCTCTCGCGGCTGGTGCAGCTGATCGATGCCGAGAGCTGGATCAGCCTGGATGCCGACACCAAGGGCGATCTGTACGAAGGCCTGCTGCAGAAGAACGCGGAAGACACCAAGAGCGGCGCGGGGCAGTATTTCACCCCGCGCGCGCTGATCGAAGCGATGGTGGCCTGCGTGCGCCCAGAGCCGATGAAGACCATTGCCGACCCGGCCTGCGGCACCGGCGGTTTCTTCCTGGGCGCCTACAACTGGCTGACACGGCCCGGGGCCAAGCTGGACAAACGCCAGAAGGAGTTCCTGCGCGACCAGACCTTCCACGGCAACGAGATCGTACCCGGCACGCGCCGCCTGTGCCTGATGAACCTCTTCCTGCACAACATCGGCGAGCTGGACGGCGAGCCATCCGTCGAGCGCTCGGATGCCCTGATCTCGGAGCCGAAGCGGAAGGTGGACTACGTGCTGGCCAATCCGCCCTTCGGCAAGAAGAGCAGCATGACGATCACCAACGAAGAGGGCGAGGAAGACAGAGAAGCTTTGACCTACGAGCGGCAGGATTTCTGGGAAACCACATCGAACAAGCAGCTCAACTTCCTGCAGCACATCGTCAGCATGCTGAAGGTGGACGGCAAGGCAGCGGTGGTGCTGCCGGACAACGTCCTGTTCGAAGGCGGCGCCGGCGAGAAGATCCGCCGCAAGCTGCTGGAAAACTGCGACCTTCACACCGTCCTGCGTCTTCCGACCGGCATCTTTTACGCACAGGGTGTGAAGGCGAACGTGGTGTTCTTCGATGCCGCGCCCAAGGACGGCCGAATTCACACCAAAGGGGTATGGTTCTACGACCTGCGCACCAACAAGCACTTCACGCTGAAGACGCGAACCTTGAAGCCTGATGATCTGCGCGATTTCATCGTCTGCTACAACCCGGACAACCGGCACGAGCGCAGCGAAACGGAGCGCTTCAAGTATTACAGCTACGACGAGCTGATGGCGCGCGACAAGGCCAGCCTGGACATCTTCTGGTTGAAGGACGACAGCCTTGAGAACCTTGATGATCTGCCGCCGCCGGAGGTGCTTCAGCAGGAGATCATCGAGCACCTGGAAGCGGCACTGGCGTCCTTCAGGGATGTGGCTGCCGGGTTGCAACGGCAGTGATGTTCACCCGCGACACGCGCCTCTCCGGCCGTTGACGATCGCGGCCCTGGATCGCTTTCGCGGGGTCGAAAATCCGACGATGAGTCCCAACGCGCCGCCTGCCTCGCCCGCCCAGACCGAGCCGCTCAGCGGTGCCGTCGAGCGCGTCACCTACCACAGCCCCGAGAGCGGCTTCTGCGTGCTGCGGGTACAGGTGCGCGGTCAGCGGGATCTGGTCACCCTGATCGGCTCCGCGGCCAGCGTCTCCCCCGGCGAGCATCTCGAAGCCGAGGGGCATTGGGTCAACGATCGGCAGCACGGGCTGCAGTACAAGGCCACAAACCTGCGGATCGTCCCGCCGCGCAGCCTGGAGGGGATCGAGCGCTATCTCGGCTCCGGGATGGTCAAGGGCATCGGACCGCACTTCGCCCGCAGCCTGGTTGCGGCCTTCGGCGAGGAAGTCTTCACCGTCATCGAGGAGACCCCGGCGCGGTGCTCGCCGACCTGATCGCCTCCGGCACGCTGCCGACCCTGCGCCTGACCGAGATCTTCCGCCAGGCCGCCGCCTCGCGGATCATCGTCAACGCCCACCGCATCAACGCCGGACAGCTGCCCGA
>JBGSKP010000303.1:0-4995 GCA_041741175.1 Thiocapsa sp.
CGTCGTCTCTTGAGCCACCTCAAGATACTCGAAAAAAGTCCGGCTTTGATTCGGACATTTTTCGGACTACCGGATACAAAGTACGCGAATGAATGCGTCTAGCTTGACGAGCTAATCATATCAGATGAAAGCTCTATATCATCGAAGGTCTTCCAAAGTGAATACGGCTTTGATCAGTTCGTCTGCTATCCTCGACCAAGCGAATTGTTTTGAGAAATATTCCCGGTTAGCGTGCCCGATCCGACGCCGGCGATGCGGGTCGCGTGCTAGAGAAAGAACGGCTTCGCAAAAGCCCCGGGCATCGTTTACATCGGCCAGAATGACGCCCTCGACGTTATTCCAGAGGTCATCGGACATGTAACCACGCGTTCCGACCACTGCCAGACCGTGCTCGAGGGCCGCCATCAGCGTGCCGCGCTTGGCGCTGACCCCGACCCAATTCGGCATAAGGAAGATGTCCGTCATCTGCATATACGCGGACAGTTCCTCCAGCGACAACCAGCCGGGAGCGAGGACCGAAGCCTCGGCCGGCAGCCACGCCCGCGGGACGCCGCCGAGCAGCAGCCATGTATGCGCGATCCGCACCGCGTTCAGTTGCTGCTCAAGGAGCACGATGTGCCGCATCATCCATTTGAGGTTGTTGCCGCCGCCGAATAGGGTCAGCACCAATGTATTGGTTATGATGCCGTGACGCGTCCGCAAGGCCGCAACGTCGGCCTCGATCACCGGGATATTGGAGCTGATGGGCAGCATTACGGCAGGAAACCTCAGCCCCCAGCCATCCAGCTCATGGATGAGTGGCTGAGAGGCAGTGAACACAATATGTGACTCCTTGGCAGTATTCTTTAGTTTGGTCTTTTGGAAGGAGCCGCGCAGGAGGCTGGTCGGGTGCGACCAGGAGAGGAAGTACGTCTCGTGGACGATCACCGAGGTCCGCATGCGGGCGCTGAGGCTACGCCAGAAGCGAACGAGCGGTCGATCGGGCAACCAAGAGCCTCGGGCGTACATGAGGGGCGTGTATTGAAGCACGAGATGGTCTAGCCCAAGTTCTGCGATCGTCGCCAGGAGCCGGTCGAGCGCCGAAGCACGCCTGTCCTCGCCGACAATAAGCGTGGCGTGCGTCGCGGCACCGCGTCCGCCGATCATGATGACCTCATGACCCTGTTGCCGGATGCCCTGGGCAAGTTGCACCGTATGGTCGACGATTCCCCCCTCTTGCGGGGGCAGTGAATGCGTCAAAATACCCAAACGCATTTGATCCCTTCCTTGTTGCCTGGTGAGCCTGTCAGCCCTTTGCCTGCGGTTCCGCTGCGAACCATCGCCGGACCGCGATCCCCAGCAGAACAGCCTGCACAAGCGCATAGGCCACCGCCGGGATGAGGCCCAGCATTAGCGCGTCCCACGTCGTGCGCACCCCGTTCATCGCGATGAACGTCAGCTGGCCACCGAGACAAGGGATGATGGCGAGCGACTGCCAACGCGTCGAGCCGCGGGCGATTACCACCACATAGAGCGAGGCGCCGACCAGGGTGACGAGCGAGGTCGCGATTGCTACCGGCAACTCGCGTGTCAAGCCGCTGTACTTGTCACCGATGATCAGCAGCCACCAATCAGGAAACAGTAAGGCGGAGGCCATGGTTACGACACAGAGCAGTGCGAGTGCCGCAATTAAAAGCGTCAGCTTGATCACCAGATCGCCGCGCGATACAACACGCGCAAACACCGGCTGCACCAGGAATGTGTTGAGTACCATAAGTACGGAGAAGACTTGCCCTAGCCGGGTCAACGCGCCGGTCTCGGCAATGACGCGGGATTCCGCGAAAGCACTGAGCAGCAGAATTGCGATCTGGCCCTGAGCTAACATGTAGCCCACTATCGGTGCGAGCGGCAGCACGAAACTCATGAGCGCTTTTCGCTCCGTTGGCCCGCCTAGAGCAGTCGCGTCGGACAACTCGGCGCACCTCTTTAGCGTCCGTCGACTAGCCGCTAACGCTCCCGCCAAATTAGCCACGAGGGCGGCGAGCGCGACGGGCCATGCGAAGCACAGCAGCAGAAGTAGCAAACGCGTTCCAGCCTCAGCGAGACCGACGCAGACAATTGCCCGAGCGTCATGGTGGATGTTGAGCACCGCGCGGCCGAGGCTAGAGCCGACCTGCGCCCAGCCGACAACCAGGACGACCGCCACGCATGCGACCTTGGTGGACAGCGGCCAAGGCTGGTTGCGGAGCATGAAGAAAGCCAGCACCAGCGTGCAGGCCATCGCCAGCACCATCAGGCGACGGCTCCACCAGCGTGCCGCATTTAGCAGCGCACCGATGTGCTTCCTGTCCTCGCGGCGGGCCGAGCCGAGCGAGACAATGGCCTGCGCCAAACCAAAGTTCGATCCCACACTGACAACGACAAGCAACGCCCCGGCGATCGTGTAGAGGGCATACTGATCGACAGGCAATAATCGCACGAGCGCCAAGCCGATCAGCAGCGTTAGAGCTTGCACCAACCCCTGCCCAAGCAGGAAGCCGCTTACAAGCCTCACCCACGCCCCGTACGAGTTCGACAGCGAGGATAGCGACCGCGTGCGGAACCCTAAGGACAATACATCACCTTGACCTATGATCTTTCAACGCCCGCAATGCCAGCACATTGACATGGTCGTGATTGAAGCGCGAGATGGCTAGCGGACAAATTTGCGACAGAAACTACTCAGCCGGTCAATGCACTCAACTCTGCCACTACAGACCCAAGCGGTACCGGACTGGTTCGCCTATTGTTCGCACAAGCTCGTCGCGGATAGGTCTTGTCTGATCGAGAGCGACGTGGACCGTGCCGTCGCTCTTTGACTTGCGCAAACGACCAATCCGGTCAGGATTGAGCCGCGAGAAATCGAGGAAACAATAAACCCGAATTCGGAGGCTGCCGGCCTTAATGACCGGCTCATCATTGCCGTAACGGCGACAAGATCCTGCAACGTACCGTGGTCGGAAATTGCGGGTCTTCCCGGCACTCGGATGGAGGAACCACCGAGCAGATCACGACACGGCATTTGCGCCCCGTCATTGTTTTCTGTAGGTGACAGGTAAACCTTGTCACGAGGTCTGTGACCACAGCCTCGCGGGGCGCACCATGCCTGTCCGCCACGCGCCCAATATGGCATCTAACATCAATCTCACCGAAGACGAACACGCAAAGATCGCGCGGGCGGGAAGCAGGAACGCGATCGTGCACGAACCCCGCACCATCGCGTCCCACCCGGTGCAACCTGACGGGGCCGCGCCAGAAGATGTCGGCGTCCGCGAACCGATCGAAGCAAGCTGAAGCGTAACTCTCCCCGAAAACATGCAACTTAATCGGCTTTCCTGCTCGATCGTTCGCGTCTACCTTTTCGGTGTTGCTCACCTTCGGGCCCAATATACCTGGTCCCCCGGTTGACCGGATCAACGCCGCGCGAGCACGAGACCGTAAGTGTCGATGCGCCGTTGGTCGAGAACGCGGAAGCCGCATCGGCCGAGCGCCGCGCCGATCGACTCGTGATCGCGTCCACCCCCCAAGTGATACTCCATTGTCACGAAGCGCACCGCGCTCCAACTTGCCGAATCCTCTAGCATCGCCCACTCTGCGCCTTCGCAATCCATCTTAACGAGATCGACCAGGCCACCGAACCGTTCGAGGGCCGTACTCAGCGCAATTTGTGGGATGGTCCCGGCCGGGTCGAGGTGCGAGGAAGTTTGCACCGATTCCGCGTCGTCGACCTCGAGCCGAACGCGGCCCGCCTCGGGTCCGACAGCTTCCAGGTAGTACTTTATGCCAGCCACCGCGGCTTCGTGCATCAGGTAGGACTCTAGCGCGCTATTGGGCTCGTAAGCGTGAATCGTTGCATCTGGAAACGCGGCCCGCGCGGCAAGTCCGAACAAGCCGACATTGGCGCCAATGTCGACGACTCGATTGATGCGTTCTTTGCGTAACCGACCCAGCCGATAGCAGTCGTCGAGCAAAAGCTCGACGAAGGCCGTGCGCACGCCCGCTTCCGACGGCAAGCGCAGCGGTACCTCGCGATTAGCCAACCAAATAGAGCGCGGCATCTTAAACGATGCCGAACGTGCGAATGGAACATGTAGCCGTCTTGCCGCCAAATGCCGGCGGCCGAGCATGGCCAGTCTCCCCAGTACGATGTTGTCCATTCTATTTAACGGCCCTCAACTGCCAAAAAATCCCACCGCCACGAAGCACATAGCACAAGTAGTTCTCCCAGAACGCCGTGCGGTGGCTGGCAAGCCATAAGGCGCCAGGGACAAGCCTGAGCCCGGGGCTCAACTCCACGAAGCGCCGCTCCATCTTAAAGCGATACGGCACGTAGAATTCGTATTCCTTCTCGATGCCTGTGCCGGCAATGAAGTAGTCGCACGAGCGCGCGCTCAAGCGCAGCTTGTGCGTCGGGTCGACGTAGGCCGCCGACGACGAGAAGTGCGGAACCAGAATGCTGACTTGCGCGTCCGGCCGGCAGATACGGTGGATCTCACCCATCACATCGAGGAAATCGTCTAGGTGCTCGATGATACTTAGCGCGACCACTTGGTCGAAGCTGGTGTCCGGGAACGGCCAGGGCGTCTTGTTCAGATCCCATACCACGCTCGGATTGGTGCAGGCGTTCAAATCGACTGTGGTCGCCCCGGCGAGGGGCTTCAATCCGCTGCCGAGATGCAGCGTCGGCACCGTACGCGACCGGGCCACGACTTCCGGCCACACGTCTGTCCAATGCGGGAGAATCCTTCGCCTTAGTTTTCGCAGCTCCATATGGCAACCTAACTCGTCTCAAGGCTGGAGTAGAGCATGCGGTGCTGTTCCACGAAGCGCTCGTAGCCAAAGTGGCGTTCGGCGACCTCGCGCGCCCCCTTCTGCATGCGCCGCACCAGCTCTGGTGAGCGCACGAGGCGCAATAGCGCCTCGCCGTGCGCCGGGAAGTCGAACGGGCCGACGACGAAGCCGTTAGCACCGCCGACC
>JBGSKP010000304.1:0-4627 GCA_041741175.1 Thiocapsa sp.
CGTCGTCTCTTGAGCCACCTCAAGATACTCGAAAAAAGTCCGGCTTTGATTCGGACATTTTTCGGACTACCGGATACAAAGTACGCGAATGAATGCGTCTAGCTTGACGAGCTAATCATATCAGATGAAAGCTCTATATCAGTTGTTACCTGAACACGGGAGAGTAGATTGCAGTCGTTGCTTTGAAGGGAAGCCAGTAGTCTGGGGAAAAACCGCACGTGAGGTTAACGGTTGGAAGATTGAGTCAAATGCTGGTGCTTGGGGAAGCCGGAATCCCGTCGTACTCGTGCTTGGCGTTTCAAAGGGGCCAAATCAGACCAAAGACATTCTTCGAATGAAACATGAGGTAATTCCGTTCAAAGGTGAACGCGCTTATCTTTCGAAATATTTAACTCGTTTAGGCTTGTTAAGTCCAACTGAATCGATTGATTCGAGAATCTCAGCTGAAGAAGCAGATTTTGCATTTGGGTCAATGGTTAGGTGCGGAATTGGCATGTGGAGCGAAGTGAAGAAAGATTATGTGAAGGTAGGCAATGTTGTTAATTCCTCAGCAACGCAACCCCAGGCACAAGAGTTTGTAAAGAATTGTACCCAAGAATTTCTCGCATCTTTACCAGAGCGCCTGAAACTCGTCGTGTTAATGAGCAATGATGACGAGTACATGGAATCTTGCTTCCGGGCATTTAAAGCATTACATCCCAATGTCAAGCGTTTCAATGATGTTTCCTATACGAATGATCAAGTGATGTGGGTGCATATTATTCACGCAGCCGGTACAGCCGGGCGTCACCGAGAAGATTGGCTGCACGGCGAAACCGGGAAACAGGCAAAAAAGCGCGAACTAGCTATCCAAGCGATACAAAGGTCGGGAGTTTTAGGTGCCATCAATGCCTAACAAGGCCGTAAACGCGGACGCATTTTTCGTTCGCTTAAATAAAAGTAAAAGGGGCCAGGCATCAATTGATGCGCCAACAAGCCCATCAACCTGACGCCGTGCCCGTCAGGGGTTTTGTGCTGATTAAAGCTCGTAGGCGGGCACGGCCCAGGTTATGGCAACGTTAGGCGGCGTGACTCAACTCATAGGTTTCAATAGATGCCAACAGTTCTCAGGGTTGGTCCGTACAGATTCTTTTTCTATGCGAGCGACCGAGATGAACCGCCGCACATCCATGTGGAACGAGACGATGAGGTTTGTAAGTTCTGGCTAGATCCGATAAGGCTGCAGGGAAGCGGAGGATTCAATCGTACAGAGATCCGCCGAATTCACGAACTCGTACAAAAGCATCACAACGAGTTGTTGGAGGGTTGGAATGACTACTTTGGCATTTCAGATTGACGCGCTGTCCGCGAATAGCGTGTCCGTTTCAGAGGATACCCTTAGCGTCGATCTATCCGACGGCAGGACAATATCGGTGCCTATCGAATGGTTCCCTCGTCTTGTACATGCTAGCCCTGAAGAACGGATGCGATGGAGGTTTATTGGCAACGGCCACGGAATCCACTGGGAGGACATCGACGAAGATATCAGCGTGGCGGGCCTGCTGGCTGGTAAGCCATCTGGGGAAAGCCAAACTTCGCTGAAGAGGTGGTTAGATCACAGGGCTCGCCTAACAAGCGGCTGAACTCCGAAGCTGGCCAAACAACGGCCAGCTTGGGTTAGCCTGTTCGTTAGTGCGCCAAGCGCGTAAGGGAAAGGGGCCAGGCTCAATTACCTCAAGGCGGCCGTATAAAGGAGTCAGCGCGCTTATCCTACAATTAGGCCGGAGAGGGAGGGGCGTTGGATTAAGTCTGCCGGCAAAATTAAGTCTCAAGGGTTCACCCACAGGAGGCATCGTCCTTCGGTAAGCGTCCGAAATCATCGATGACCAGTGCCTGGCAGGGCGGAGCGTCGGACCAGTGCCAGAGAACAAGGTTGCGTTCAGCCCGCGTCGTGCCGGGTGCGACGCTGGGTACGAGGGCGCCATGGCAGCCGACGGCGATCAATGTCTCGGCGAGCGACCAGCTCGGCGGCGTTCGGCCACGCGAGGCCACGTCCTCCCAAGCACAGGCAAGCGTCGCGTCATCGACTCCGAAGGCGGCGAGTGCGGCCGGATCGGTGAGGTCGATAATCCGCTCGCAACATACTCGATACCCGACCAGAGTCATGGGTTGCGCCTTGAACGGCAGTCCCTGCTGGGCCTCCATCCACGCGGTCTTCGGGTCGAGCGAGGTATAGAGAGCCGGGGTGCCTCGCGGGTTGAAGCGACCGCCATGGCGTGACGCTCCGTCTCCCGAGGTCGGCGCGAAGGCCCAGCGGGGATTGTGGGCGCGATAAGCCAAACCGACGAAGGGACGCGTCGGCGGCGCCTCCGTCACGCGTAGCCGCCTTCCGCGATTCGCGACAGATAATCCTTGACGGCCTGTGCGCGGCCATCCTTGACCAGATCCTCGGCGGTTCTGTCGCCGAACGACGGGAGCGGCTGAGAACGAAACCAGGCGAATGCGCGTCCGGGTGAGCCGGTCCAGCTCGTGACCCGATTGATGATCTCCACGGTGTCGCGCAGCCGCGTCTGGGTCTGACGGGCCTCGCGCCGATCACGCTTGGATACCGCGTCGCGGGATAATCCGGTCGCCTTGGCCAGCTCGGTCTTGGTGATGTGCAGCACTTCGGCCAGACGATCCGTCGCAATCAGCCCTTGCTCCGTGATGACCTCGGAGAGCAGTTCGGCGGGAACAGACATGGAGCGCCTCATTTATAGAACCTTTCAATGGTTAGATTATGAGGCGGATTGTCCGAGACGCAAGGTGTTTGGGAGAGGCGGGAGAGCCCCGACGGACGCGTCTGGTGGGGTTCTCCCGCTTCGACCGATTCTGCCTCCTGCGGCACACAAGATCGGGCGAGGCATGTCCGACCCCCCCCTCAAGCAGGCACCACCTGGATCCGTCGCCCGCCTTGGGCTCATCTGCGCCGCACAGGCTGTGCGCTCGGCGATGGGCGGCTGATCGGCACGCCGGTCGAGAATCGCCAGCCAGCCGGCATCCAGCCCCAGCCCGAACAGATAGCCATCGAGCTGCACCAGTCGCTCGGCCAGCGGATTGGGCCCGCTTGCGGATCAACGGGCTCGGTCAAGGCCCGACTCGGTCGGAGCAACACTCAAACGGCATACCGGGAGTCACCAGATGATCTGGGCCATGCATATCAAGCTCGTATCAGGACGCTGGGCGGAATAGGACTGGATGGCGACTGTCGCCCTCGACGCCGCGTCGACACTGGAAGACGTCCACGACGTCTTCCAACAGGCCGTTGAGTTCGACAACGACCACCTGTATGACTTCTTCGTGGCGCGAACGCCTCGGAGCCGGCATCGCGTTCGCTACGACGGCGAGGGCGATGACGGCAGGTACGTGCGCACCGTGTTGCGCGAGGCACGGCCGTTTTCGAGACGAAGGCAGTCAACGTCCCGCGTCACGGCCCGGACATGTGCGGTGTGAGCTCGGATGCTCGGCGATCCAGTGCCGGGCGATCTCTTCGCGCCGGCAGATCCACACGCCGTCTCTGTCCTGCGCATGATCCAGAAAGCGCGCCAGGGCCATCGCGCGGGCGGGGTGACCGCTGATGCGTCCGTGCAGCCCGACGCTCATCAGCTTCGGGTGTTGCGCGCCCTCCAACCACAGGCAATCGAAGGCGTCCTTGAGGAGGCGCAGAAAGTCGTCGCCGGACACGAAGCCGTTGGGCAGGAGATACCGGGCGTCGTTGTTGACCAGGGTGTAGGGGATAACCAGCTGCGGGGGTTGGGCGGCACGCCAGTAGGGCAGATCGTCGTTGTAGGCGTCCGAGGTATAGAGGAAGCCGCCCTCCTCGCGGAGCAGGCGGCTTGTGTTCGCACTGACCCGTCCGGTGTACCAGCCCACCGGACGCCTGCCGCAGCGCTGCTGGATGATCGCGATGGTCCGGCGGATGTGCTGGCGCTCCTCGTCCTGAGGGATCTCGCGATAGTCCAGCCAGCGGTAACCGTGTCCGGCGACTTCGTGCCCGGCGCTGCGTAAGGCTTGGGCGATCGCGGGATTGAGCTCCAGGGCCAGGCCGGAGGCGAAGACGGTCAGCGGCAGGGCGCGTGCGGCGAAGAGATCCAGGATTCGCCAGACGCCGGCGCGCGAGCCGTACTCGTACATCCCCTCCACGCTGAGATCGCGCTCGCCGACACGGGACGGGCGGCCGGGCAGCTCGTGCAGATAGGACTCGGATCGGGGGTCGCCGTTGAGCAGCGTCGATTCGGCTCCCTCCTCAATATTGAGCACGAACTGCACTGCCACGCGCGCCTCGCCGGGCCAGTGCGGATGGGGTGGGCGACCGCCGTAGCCAACGAGATCGCGCGCGGACATCAGCCGAGTTCGAAGGTCGTCACGCCGAAGATGCGCCTGTGCGCAATGTCCGGGGGCGGCCCGAGATACATCCGGGCGCAACCGAAGACCTCGACCATGCGGTACCGATTCACGAGCACGAGTGCATCCGGGTTGTTCTCGGGGGCGTCGAGAAAGACCGGACCGCCAGCGCCGAATGCGGCGAGGTGCGCGTAGAGCGCCTCGGCGGCCTGCGCGTCATCGGCGAACAGGGGACCGATCTTGCAGCCCTCGCCACAGCGGCGGA
>JBGSKP010000305.1:0-2863 GCA_041741175.1 Thiocapsa sp.
GCAGGGTGCACTGCATGCGGCTCGGATCCTCTCGGCCGACACGCCCCATGCAGTCGGCCAACTGCACCAGCGGCCCGACAATGCGTCGCCCCCAGAGCCAGCCGATCGGCAACAGGACCGCCAGGATCGCGCCGGTCACCAGGACGCCGCCGAAGAGGATCTCGCGAAACCGGGGCAGATAAGGCGCATCGGACAGCAGGGCAATGAGCTCGCCGACCTGGGAACCTTCACTGTAAAGCGGCAGGCGCAACAAACGGCGGACATCGTCGCGATCGACCGCCGACACGCGTCCGGGCTTCTCGTCGATCACCTGCGGCTGTGCTTGTGGGAGCCACGGCAAGGCGTTCTCGATCGGCTGATCCAGGCGGAAGCGGCGCGGGCGGTTGCTCGCAAAGATGCGGCCCGCCTGGTCGAGCAGGATCCAGACCGCGTCGCCGCCGCCATCCGGACCGCGCAAAAGCGAGTAGGCCAACCAGACATCGTCGTTGCGCAACGCCTGGATCTGCACACCGGCCATCGCGTACCCGAGGGTCAAGGCGTTGCGGCCTTGATCCTCGCGCAGATTGGTCAGGGTCTGCAGACCCAGCGCAACGGCCATCGAGAATGCGGTCACCACGGCGGCAATACTCAAGCTCAGCGGCAGGCGCAGCCGATAGCTCGACAGCGTGAGGGTCACGTGCCGCTCCCTTCCGTCAAACGCCCGGCCATCCGCGCGATCTCGTCATAGAGATCGGGCGTCTCGAGACCGAAGCTGTCGAGATTGAGCTCGTTCAGCAGCGCACGACCGGGGGCATCCTGGACCTGGCTCAAGAGCACGCGTCGGATGGCCTGCCGATCGGGCTCGGACAGCGCCGGACCGGCGACGATCGGCGGGAAACCGAAATCAGGCGAGCGCTCCAGGACGCGCGTCCGTGCGGTCAACTCGGGATGACCGCGCGCGAGGGTCTCCCAGACATAGCTGTCGACGGCGGCGCCGTCCGCCAAGCCTTCGGCCACCGCCTCGACGCTGCGCGGATGTCCCCAGGTAAAGAAGGTTCGCCGAAAGAAACGATCCGGATCCTTGCCGTCGCTCGTGAGTCGAAAGCGCGGATAGAGATACCCCGAATTGGAATCCGGATCCGCCCAGGCGAAGAGTCGGCCCTCGAGGTCGTGCAGGCGCTGGATCTCGGAATCGGCGCCAACGATGAAGTAGGACTGGTAGAGCGGGCGGCCCCGAAAACGCGGCACCGCGATCAGATCCAGGAGGGACCGGTTCCGGACATAGGGATAACCGCAGATCCAGGCCAGATCGAGCCGCCCTTGCAGCAAGAGATCCAGGATCTCGCGATAGCGCGAGCGCTGGACGAAGACCACGGGCCTCCCAAACTGACTCTCGATCCAATCGGCCCAGGCGTCGAGAAAGGCGATCCGATCATCGAGCACCACCGGCGTCAAACCGAACCGCAACGGCTGGCTTGATGCGCGTACGGGATCCGCTCGGCCGCCGGCAAGGCCGATGCCGGTCGCCAGCAGACCGGAAACAAAGGTGCGACGTGAGCACGGGGACGACATCGGGCGGTTCCTCGGCAGGCGTGACGACGGCCCGGTTGAATCAGTCGCCGGCGTCAAGAGCCGAGGGGTTGAGGACATCCATGGTTTCGTCGCCCATGCCCATCACGAGCACGCCTTTTGACGTGGCATAGGTGACGATGCTCTGATCCGGGTAAAGAGCAGCCAGCACGCCGATCAAACGCCGATCCGCGTATTCCGGAAAAACCTGCGGAAACTCCGACAAGACCCGCAACAACTCATCGACGTTTGCACTGATCAGACGACTCTTCGTCTGGTTGATCAGGACGAACCCCGGACAGACGAGGAGCGCGTCGTACTCCCGACTATCGCCGTTGAACCGACGTCGCAGACGGACACCGAACAGATCGGGCTGCGGACAGCCCAGAAGGTCTCGCGCAACCCGCGGGAGGTTCGGCGCGACGATATCCTCCACCAGGGTTCCGAGACGATTCGCCAGCTCCCCCCACTGCCGATTCATCGACTTGCGGTCGCGCTCCGCCTCTTCACGGTATCGCAGGGACTCGTTCTTGAAGTCCAGCATCTCGTCTTTGAAGGCACTCATTTCATCCTTGAAGGCACCCATCTCGTCCTTGAAGACACTCATCTCGTCCTTGAAGGAACCCATCTCGTCCTTGAAGACACCCATCTCCTCCTTGAATGCGAGCATCTCCTGCTGCAAACGAACCTGGCCGTTGTAGGCCTTGTTGAACTCGACACCGACACTTCGGGTGAAGGCTTCGAGCGCATCCTCCAAACGATCGACGCGATGTTCCAACACGGCGGACATGGTGCAGACCCTCGATCAGTCGCTGTGATTTCGACTCAGTTAGTATGGCGCAGTCGGCACGTACACACCAACTCGGCTGCGGCGCCGTGGCTTCTCCTCCCGACCATCCACGGCGCTCGCCACTCCGTTTACTTTCGGTAACGCATGCGGATACGCGTTACGCCCATCCCACCGATCTGTTTTACCGCGCGTTTCAGCACGGACGCCGGGGGTCGCGTTACGTTTAGGTAACCGAACGACGCTCCGACGGGGCCGGCGCTCATCCGAAACCGCTAGTTTTTATTATGGATGTCAATGGCCTGCAAAACTCAGCAAGTCGATCTGGTATGTCGAATGCTATCCGAAGCTCACCCAAACCCGAATCGCCCGCCCTCGACCACATCAAGCACCACTGAACGGCATGACAACAGTCAACGTCCATCGTCCCGACCGCCACCCTGCGCGAGCGCTCGGCCCGATCACTCGCCTCGCCATTCACGCAGACGCCTGCATCCCCGCGCGGTTCCCGGAGATGTCCTGTCGACG
>JBGSKP010000306.1:0-4005 GCA_041741175.1 Thiocapsa sp.
CGCCGCCACCGATGCGACTGCGGTTGCGCTCAAGTACAACGCCGACGCGACCCAGTCCACCCGCGCCGCTGCGGCACGTCCTGGTCTACCGGCTGAAGAGCAGCATTGCGCAAACTGCCAGTTCAGCCTGCCGGCCGCTCCGGGTGCGACCGCCGAGTGGATGGGATGCAGCCTCTTCCCGGGCAAGCTGGTCAATGCCAATGGCTGGTGCGCGTCCTGGACCCTTAAGGCCGGCTAATCGAGTTCTTCGGTCTTTCGGAACGTCCGAAACGGGGCCGTTTGGCCCCGTTTCGCGTTGTTGCGCCCGATTCCGGCGCGGCGATGCATGCCGGGCCGGCGGTGTCCTAATGGAGTGTGTTTGAGAATTTCTTCGCCTCGCTCAGAACGATAGGCAAGTTCAATCTATTCAGGTCTGTTTTGTGCTATCCGTTTAAGCCAACATGTCTCGCGGTTGTATTTGGTGGCCCTCATGAGCTTTTCGCAGCATTCCCCATCGTCCGGCGCCGAGATGGCGCAACCCTACGCCGGGGCGAGGCGATCGCTCGATCGCTCCGGATCCGTCTGCGGATCGCCTCCCGGGACGAGCTGGCGGTTGGCTCTTTTGCGCGGCATCGTCTGGGGTCTGATCGGGATGATCTACGCGCCCTTATTTATCGGCCTCGCCGAGCTGTTTCAGGAACTAGGATTCGGTTCCGGTGCCTACGTAGCCGCCGCCGCCCTGGCCGGCGCGGTGGGTGCGGCGCTATATGGAGCGCGCGAGATTGCCTTGATTGCAACCGGTATCGGCGTGTTGGTCGGCGTGTTGATGCTCATGTTGTTTGCCGAGCAGGTTTCCGTTGTGCAGGTCGCGGTGGCTGCGGCGAGCGTCGCGGCTGCGGTCGGCCTGACGTTTAGTTTTCCCGCGCGTTGTTCGCGACACGTTCCGGGCAAAACCATGGCAGGGCTGATGACCGGCGCGGTTTGCGGCGGCTTGCTGGCGGTTGCCGAGCCGTTCCATCCGGAGCCGTTTTCCGCGTTTGCAGTGTTGGTCTTTCTGGTCAGCGTCAACGGTGTGCTCTATGTCGCGACCGTGCGGTGGTGGCTAAACCTGTCGCGCCGGTTGCACTGCGAGTCGCGACCCTGCTACATCATCGAGTCCGTCGTGATGGCTACCCTTGCAGGGGTTGCGGCCGGCAGCGCCTGGATGATGATCGGACCACTGCTCAGCCTGGAGTCCGGACTCTGGCAGTCCGCGAGTGTGGCCCTCCACGAGAGCATGCCGCTGGCTGTTCTCGGCGGGCTGTTCGGCGGCGCGGTCGCCGGTATCCTCCTGGAGTTTTTCCGGTTTTCCTGGGTCCACGATCTCTGAAGCGCGTGGGCGGCGCCGCTGCGGGTGGCTGTGCTTTCGAGGGCTTGCTCGGGTCGAACACGGATCTTCAACACGGCGGCGGTTAAAGGGGCATCATGGCGAAAACGGCGTCCAGCCGACAATGGCTTGATCGGCAGCACAGTGATCCCTATGTTAAGCGCGCTCAGCGCGAGGGGTATCGCTCCAGAGCGGCCTACAAGCTCCTGGAAATCCAGGAGAAAGACAGAGTCTTCCGACCTGGGATGCGGGTTCTGGATCTCGGCGCGGCGCCCGGAAGCTGGTCGCAGATTGCCGCTCGACTGGTCGGGCGGGCCGGCCAGGTCATTGCCCTGGACATCTTGCCGATGGATCCCTTGCCGGGCGTAACCCTATTGGAAGGTGATTTTCGCGAGCCGCAGATGCTTGATGACTTGCATCGGATCCTCGGTGATGGGTCGCTTGACCTGGTGCTCTCGGATATGGCCCCCAACATCACTGGAGTGGCGGCAGTTGATCAACCCAGGTCGATGTACCTGGTCGAGCTGGCTCTGGATCTGGCGCGCGAGCGTCTGAAACCAGGTGGCTCGCTGGTCGTCAAAGTGTTCCAAGGTCAGGGGTTCGACGCACTTCTCGGCGAGATCAGACGGAGTTTTTCGCGCGTCGTCAGTCGGAAGCCCAAATCTTCGAGATCTCAGAGCCGAGAGCTGTACCTGGTCGCCAAGGGCTTTCATCCTTGAGTCGTCGGTGCTAGTTTCCAGGGTCAACCCTCGGCGTTGTCGCGTCGGTCCAACATGAGTAGGGGCAAGCAGCCGTGAATGACATGGCGAAAAATATACTTCTCTGGGTGGTCATCGCCATTGTGCTGATGTCCGTCTTTAACAATTTCACCACCGCACCAACGACCGCGCGGACACTCACGTACTCGGATTTCATCGAGCAGGTGAAGCAGGGCGAGGTTAAAGAGGTCACGATCCAGGGTCGTACCATCGAGGGCATCAGCGGTTCGGGGCAGCGGTTCACCACCTTCAGTCCGGGCGACGATGGCCTGGTCGGCGACCTGCTGAACAACGGCGTGGTGATCAAGGCCGCACCCCCCGAGCAGCAATCGGTCCTGATGCAGGTCCTGATCAACTGGTTCCCGCTCTTGATTCTGATCGGGATCTGGATCTTCTTCATGCGCCAGATGCAGGGCGGGGCAGGAGGCCGCGGCGCCATGTCGTTTGGCAAGAGTCGCGCCCGGCTGCTGTCGGAAGATCAGATCAAGGTCACCTTCCAGGACGTCGCAGGCGCCGAGGAGGCGAAGGAGGAAGTGTCCGAGATGGTCGATTTCCTGCGCGATCCGACCAAGTTTCAAAAGCTCGGCGGCAAGATCCCGAAGGGCGTCCTGATGGTCGGGCCGCCCGGTACCGGCAAAACGCTGCTGGCCCGTGCGATCGCCGGCGAGGCGAAGGTCCCCTTCTTCACCATCTCGGGCTCGGATTTCGTCGAGATGTTCGTCGGCGTCGGCGCCTCGCGTGTTCGCGACATGTTCGAGCAGGCCAAAAAGCATGCGCCCTGCATCATCTTCATCGACGAAATCGACGCCGTGGGCCGGCATCGTGGCGCCGGTCTGGGTGGCGGGCATGACGAGCGCGAGCAGACTCTGAATCAGCTGCTGGTCGAGATGGACGGTTTTGAGGGCAACGAGGGCGTGATCGTCATCGCGGCGACCAACCGCCCGGACGTGCTCGATCCGGCGCTCCTGCGTCCAGGTCGGTTCGACCGACAGGTCGTCGTACCGCTTCCCGACGTGCGCGGTCGCGAGCAGATCCTGAAGGTGCATATGCGTAAGATCCCCGCCGCCGAGGACGTCAAGGCGTCGATCCTGGCGCGCGGTACGCCTGGTTTCTCGGGAGCGGATCTGGCCAACCTTATCAACGAGGCCGCACTCTTTGCCGCGCGGTCGAATAAAAAAATGGTCGACATGGATGACATGGAGAAGGCCAAAGACAAGATCATGATGGGCGCCGAGCGCCGCTCGATGGTCATGTCCGACGACGAAAAGCGTCTGACCGCCTACCATGAGTCCGGCCACGCGATCGTCGGCCGGCTCGTGCCCGACCATGATCCAGTCCACAAGGTGAGCATCATTCCGCGTGGTCGCGCATTGGGTGTCACACTCTTCCTGCCCGAGGACGATCGCTTCAGCTACAGCAAGCAGCGTCTGGAGAGCAGTATCTCAAGCCTGTTCGGCGGTCGTCTGGCCGAGGAGCTGGTGTTCGGTCCGGAAAGCGTTACCACGGGTGCCCAGAACGACATTCATCGGGCCACCGAGATCGCACGCAACATGGTCACCAAGTGGGGTCTTTCCGACAAGCTCGGGCCGCTAACTTACAGCGAAGAGGAGCAGGAGGTGTTTCTGGGTCACTCGGTGACGCAGCACAAAAGCGTCTCGGACGAGACGACGCATCTCATCGACGAAGAGATCCGCAATGTGATCGAGCGCAACTACGAGCGCTCTCGCGGGCTGCTGATCGCCAACATGGACAAGCTGCACGCGATGTCCGACGCGCTCATGAAGTACGAGACGATCGACGCCGAGCAGATCAACGACATCATGTCCGGGCGACCGCCCCGGCCGCCGAGCGACTGGGACGACGAGGAAACCGGTGGTCGGCCGGCCGGCCGGCGATCCGCTG
>JBGSKP010000307.1:0-4666 GCA_041741175.1 Thiocapsa sp.
CGACCAGTGCATCCCAGGCAATGACCACGCCCGGCAAGATGCCAACCGGGGCTTCGCCCGCCAGTTCCGTCACCTCGGCGCCGCCGAACCGGCCCTGCTCCAGCCGATAGATGGTGAGGGTGCGATCGATCGGATGGACCAGCCAATATTCACGCACGCCTGCTCGCTCGTAGACCTGGCGCTTGCGCACATGGTCATGACTCGCGGTGCCCGGCGAGAGCACCTCCACCACGAAGTCCGGACCGCCCCGCACCCCGCGGCGGTCCGTCTTCGCCTGATCGCAGATCACCAGCACGTCCGGCTGAACGACGGTGTCGATGTCCGCGTCGTCCTCGTCGGCCCGGGGAACCCGCACGTCCACCGGGGAGACGTAGGCGCGGCAGGATTGGTCCCCGAGTGCCTGCCGAAGCTGGTAGTAGATCTCGCCGACGACATCCTGATGATCGAGCGTCGGTGCGGGCGACATCAGGAACGCGACGCCGTCGATCAATTCGTAGCGCACGTCATCGGGCCAGGTCGAATAATCCGCGTAGGTGTAGTGCCGATGATCGGGTTGGGGCAGATGCATGGCGAATACCGATTGGAAGACGTCCGAGAAAGTATAGTGCGACGGCCGTTCGTTGAAAGGCATTGCAGATCGGTCGCCCGGCGGACCTTCCGGCACGGCGGGATCGATCAACACGGCACCGGTCGAGAAGATCGGAGCGCTCGGGGCCGGAGATGTCGTCAGGTCGCGACCGGTGCACGCCGACAAGGCGCGCTTTGTCGAAACCTTGGAACAACTGGGCTGCGAAACGCCGCAACCCGGAGATGAGCTGGACGCGCGCTGATCGGTGTGGAGCCCCTTGAGGTCCGGTAAGCCTGTTAGGCGCCGGGCGAACCTCCGATGCCTGAGTGGCGCGTCGATTCCGCGGGGCTGCGAAACATGCCAGGTCTGCGTGTATGGTCCGGGCCAAACCGGAGCGCGCTCCCCGGCATATCGCCGTCCTGCATCCGTGGTCCGTCCCCGCATACGCTCCAAATGTCCCCTTCGCCCTCACGAGGAGCGGACGGCGAAAGGCACTGGGCCGTCCCTTTCAATTTTCTCGCATGAGGAGGATGGGAGGGCTTGAAGGTTTACTGAAGCAGATGGACGGCAAACCGTTCGCTAATGCCTCGTCAAACAGAACCGTCCACTCTTCCATTCGCGTCTCCATACTCGCTCGCCCGCCGCGCATCCCCGCGCACCTTCTCGGCCGGATAACGCGCGGCGTTGATGGCGATCTTCTCGTCGGCGGCGGCCAGCAGGTCGATATCCAGCCGCTCGGCCAGGCGGACCAGGTAGTTGAGGATATCGGCGAGCTCGTGGGCGACCTGCCGTTTCTTCTCGGCGCTCAGCTCGGCGCTCTGTTGCTCGGTCAGCCACTGGAAGTGCTCGAGCAGCTCGCCGGCCTCGCCGGCCAGGGCCATGGCGAGGTTCTTGGGCGAGTGGAACTGCTCCCAGTTGCGCTCGCGGGCGAAGGCGAGTAGACGGGCGTTGAGCTGATCCAGGCTATCCGGCATCGCGCGTGCCCATGTCGGCCAAGCGGGCGCGTGCCCGGACGATCGCGGCGCGCACCTGTACCGGGGCCGTCCCACCGAGGTGGTCGCGTGCGGCGACCGAGCCATCCAACGTCAGCACGGCAAAGACATCGGCTTGGATCGCATCCGAGAATCCGCGCAGCTCGTCGAGCGTCAGCTCGGCGAGATCCCGTCCTTCGCGCACGCCCAGTCCGACCGCCTTGCCGACGATCTCGTGGGCATCGCGAAAGGGGATGCCCTTGCGCACCAGATAATCGGCGAGATCGGTCGCGGTGCTGAAGCCTTGCGCGGCGGCCGTGCGCATCCGCGCGCGGTTGCACGTGACCTCGCGCATCATCTCGGCGTAGACCTTGAGCGAGCCCTTCAGATTGTCGACCGTGTCGAAGAGTGGCTCCTTGTCCTCTTGGTTGTCCTTGTTGTAGGCCAGGGGTTGGGCCTTCATCAGGGTCAGCAGCCCCATCAGATGTCCGAAGACGCGCCCGCTCTTGCCGCGCACCAGCTCGGGCACGTCCGGGTTCTTCTTCTGCGGCATGATCGAGGAGCCGGTGCAGAAGCTGTCGGAGAGATCGATGAAGCCGAACTGACTCGACGACCAGAGGATCAGCTCCTCGGAGAAGCGCGACAGGTGCATCATGAGAATGGCCGCGCCCGCCGTGAATTCGATCGCGAAATCCCGATCCGACACGGCATCGAGCGAATTCTCCGCCGGCCGATCGAAGCCGAGCAGCTCGGCGGTGTAAGCCCGATCAATCGGGTACGTCGTCCCGGCCAGCGCCGCGGCCCCGAGCGGCATCACGTTCATGCGCCGCCGACAATCGGCCAGGCGCTCGCGGTCGCGATTCAGCATCTCGAACCAGGCCAGCATGTGATGGCCGAAGGTGACGGGTTGAGCGACCTGCAGGTGGGTGAAACCGGGCATGATGGTCTCGGCCTCGCGCTCGGCGAGATCCAACAAGGCCGCCTGAAGGCGCGCGATGGCCGCGCGGATCAGATCGATCTCATCGCGCAGCCACAGCCGCACATCGGTCGCGACCTGATCGTTGCGCGAGCGCCCGGTATGCAGCTTCTTGCCTGCATCGCCGATCAGCTCGGTCAGGGCGGATTCCACGTTCATGTGGACATCCTCGAGCGGGATCGACCACTCGAAGGCACCGGAATCGATCCGCTCCCGCACCGTCTCCAGTCCGGACACGATCGCATCGCGCTCGGCATCGCTCAGGATGCCTTGACGGGCCAGCATCGTGGCATGGGCGATCGAGCCCTGGATGTCGTAGCGATAGAGCCGTCGGTCGAAGTCGACCGAGGCCGTGAATGCCTCGACGAAGGCGTCGGTCGGCGCATTGAAGCGCCCGGCCCAGGGTTTGGCGGAAGAGCTTGGCTGGTGCATCGATCGATCCGGCAGTGGGTCAATCCGGCGATTCTACACGTTGGCCTCTGATCTGGGCCCCATGCGCAGCCGGCGGGTCGAATCCTTTCCCGTCTGAGCCTGCGATGGGGCATCCGTCATGCCGCGCCGGAAGAGCGTCGCCCGGTCCACCACCAATAGATCACTCCCAGGAGTCCGATCCAGGCCATTGCGAGCCAGCCGATGACGCCGTCGTAGCCGCCGACCAGAACGGCGAGGGGGGCGTCGGGATTCGGGGCAGTGGCGCGCCGCGTGACCTGAATGACGAAGATCCAGCCGGCGTGTACTCCGACGCACCATCCGATGTGTCCCGAGCGCTCCCGGATCAGTGCTAGGAAGACCCCCGCCGCAAAGAGTGCAGCCATCGAATCGAGATGCTCCGGATCGACGACTCGGGTGAAGGCGGAGGCGAAGATCGGCCAGGAGGTGCTCCAGTCGAAGGGCACTCCGGGCAGCAGGGCGGCGGGCTTCATGAAATGGACCAGCATGTAGAGCAGCGCGGTCCAGAAGACGGCCGATGCGACACCGTCGTGTCGACGGATCGCTGTATACAGCGCGCCGCGAAAGAAGGTCTCTTCCAGCACGGCGATCAGGATGCCGCCGAGCAGAGCCTCGGATGCCTTTTTGGCCAGAGCGGGCCAACCCTCGGTCTGCGCGTCCGGAAGACGGATCTCCAGCCAGAGAATGGCGAGCACCAGGATCAGGAGCATCGCCAGACCCGCAACCCAGCCTAGCCCGGCGGCGTGGCGCAGGGTTGGCCATGGGGCGCCATAGCCGAGCGCGTTGCGGTCGGTGAGTCGCTGAAGCCTCAGGAATGGCCAAACTCCAAGCAGGATGAAGACCTGCGCCAAGTTACCCATGATCCGGTGCGGATGCTCTTGGATCCAGCCGGTCGCCATCACCGGATAAGTGAGGAGCGCCGCCAGAACGAGGCAGGTGAAGAGATAGGCGAAAAATACTGCAGTGGTGCGCATGGCGGAGAGGGGGCTGGCTCGTGCCGTTGCGAAACGCCCAGTGTGCGGATTGGGCCGCCGAAGTACAACCGGATCGGCCGGCCCTGGGTGTACCCGCCGTCTGGATCCGGCTTGTCACTCTCCCGTCGGTCGGTCGACAATGCGGCGGGTGACCACACTCAACACCGATTCCCCGCCGCGCATTGCCTGTTTCTTCTCGACATCGGGACACAGCGGGGTCGACCGTGCCGCAAAGCACTTGATCCCGGCGCTGGCCGGGCGCGGTTATCGGGTCGATCTTCTCAAAGTTCGTCGGCATGGCCCGCACCTGGATGAGATCCCCGACGGTGTCTCGGTGGTCGATTTGGGCGCGCGTCATACCTACGCCTGTCTGCCGGCGCTAGTGCGTTATCTGCGGCGCGAGCGCCCGGCGGCGCTGCTCTCGGATAAGGACCGGGTCAATCGCACCGCGCTGCTGGCCCGTTGGCTGGCGGGCGTGCCGACGCGGTTGGTGCTCAGCTCCGGGACAACCATCTCGATCGACCTGGCGACCCGCGGTGTCCTTGAGCGTTGGGTGCAGCGCTTTTCGATGGGGCGCCTGTATCCCCTGGCCGATGCGGTCATCGTGACCAGTGGCGGTGTCGCCGATGATATGGCCGCTTACACGGGCCTGGCACGCGAGCGGATCGCTGTCGTGGCCTCGCCGGTGGTGCCGGCGTCGCTGTTCAGCGATCCACTGCCGCCGCCG
>JBGSKP010000308.1:0-1909 GCA_041741175.1 Thiocapsa sp.
GGCGAGCCGGGCGATGGCGCTTAGATGATCGGTGAGGATGCGGCGCGCGGCATCCTGCGCGGCGTCCGGCAGCTCCAGGAAAGGTGTTGGTTGACCTGCCAACTCGCTGGTCCAGGTGACAGCGTTGGTGCCATCAGTTGCAGCCTCGGGTCGGGCAAAGACGGCAGCCGTCGCCGCCGGAAGGTGCCGCCGCAGGATCTGCCCGAGCACATCGAACCGCTGCCAGGGATGGTCCAGCGCCAGCCGATCAGCCAACAAACCGGGGTAGATCAGGGTCAGGATACGAACCGAAGGTGTCATCGCGATCTCCCGATCTGTCGAAGTGGTCTCGCCATGCGATTCTATGCTCGTTCCTCGTTCCTCGTTCCTCGTTCCTCGGCTATCGGGTTCGGCATCGATCGGCCTGTGCCATAATCATGCCCATCCAAACCAATGCCTGCTCAACGATCAAGAGCTTGCCGTTTAACCTTCGACGAAGCCCACCTGACCCGCGATGGAGTGCCCATGACCGGAACCGGGATGAATGGAATGAGTGTGATGAAGCGCCTGTGCCAGTGTCTTCTGTTGGTCGCGACGGGGCTGCCGGCGATGCTGGCCGTTGCCGAGGCGCCGGCCGATCGCACCCCTTTGTTGCAGCCAGGTAAGACGACCCTGTTTCAGCGGGTGCTGACCCGGCCGGGTGCCGGGCTGACTGATCAGGCGGGCGGCACTGCCGGTCCGCTCGTCAATGCCTTTTCCCGCTTTTATGTCTACGGCGAGACCGAGCGGGACGGGCAGCGCTGGCTGGAAGTGGGAGTCGATACCAAGGGCACCGTCAGTGGCTGGCTGCGCGCATCCGAGACGGTGCCCTGGCTCCAGCAGATGGCGGTCGCCTTCACCAATCCGGGCGCCGCGCGCGAGCGCGCACTCTTTTATAACTCCTGGGATGGGTTGAACGGCATCCTGGCGCTGCCGGATCCAGCCTCCGAGGTCGGTCCTCTGACCGCCCGCATCGCCGACGGCGGGCGCGACCCGCGCGTGGTCGCGATCGAGCCGGATCGGTTCATCGATATCAATTCGCGCTTTTATCTGCTGCCGATCCTGGACTATGAGGAGGTCTTCACCGACGCAGGCCATCTCATGCGCGGACTGAAAGTCGCCTCGGTGACGCAGACCGCTGCCCCGGAAGCCACCATCGAGGCCAGCACGCCGGCACCGTCCTCCGGTGGCGAAGGTGCGGAGCCGGTTGTTGCGCTCAGCAGCTTTCGTGCGGCAGTCGTGTTCGTCATCGACTCGACCGTCTCGATGCAGCAATACATCGACGAGTCCCGCGCGGCGGTTGAGCAGGTCTACCAGCGGGTGAAGGACTCGGGCATTCTCGATAAGGTCGCCTTCGGGTTGGTCGCCTTTCGCGCCCCGAGTGCAGATCCGGCCAAGGCGAAATCGCTGGACTATGTGTCGCGGATGTTTGTCGATCCGTCTCAGGTCGCCTCCGAGCTAGATTTTCTCACCCGTGCCGCGACGCTCAGCGAGGCGACCGTCTCGACCGACCACTTCGACGAGGATCCCTATGCCGGTGTCCTCACCGCACTGGAAGAGATCCCCTGGAACCGGTTCGGTGCGCGTTACGCCGTTCTCATCACCGATGCGGGGGCGCTTGAAGGCGATGCCTCGACCACTGGGCTGCACGCCGAGCAGGTGCGGTCGGAGGCGGCCGAGAAGGGCGTGGCGCTCATGGTGCTGCACCTGAAAACGGCACTCGGCAAGGCCAACCACGCGACCGCCGAGGCCCAGTATCGGGGCTTGGCCAACAACGCGGCGATTCAGCGCAGCCTGTATTTTCCGGTCCCGGACGGGTCGGCCGCGGCCTTGGGCAAGGCCGTCGGCGCCCTTGCCGACACGGTGATCGAGAGCATCGAGGGATCCGCTC
>JBGSKP010000309.1:0-3500 GCA_041741175.1 Thiocapsa sp.
GACAGTCGGCGGCCTCGGCGGGGCGCCTGTTCGGCTTGGAGCTTGAAGGGCTGAGCGGCGAAGACCAGGAGTTCGAGGTCGCGCGCCGTTTCGTCCGGTTCTCGGGTGATGCGGTGAAACGTCTCGCCCAGAGCCCCGCCGGTCGCGACGTTCTGGGTGCAGCCCGTAACGCCATCATCTCGGCGGCCCAGCGACAGGCCCCCGGACTGCTGGAACCCCTTACGCCAGTGGCCCCGCCAAGGGGACCCGCGATGTCCGGCGTCGCCCAGAGCGGCCGCTGGATGCGCCGCGGCAACAAGATCGTCCTGTTGGGACTCTAGCGCGTCATGGACACGCCCGCGTTCCCCCACTGGATGCTGGATCAGGAGGCACGCTCGCTCCTGACGCGGCTCGGTCGGGTCAAGCCCTTCGTCTTGAGCGAGCCCATGCTCCTGGCCGCCAGTCTCCTGCCCCCGGCGCAGGTCGCCATCGAGCGGTTTCTGGCCCAAGGTCGGCGGGAGCTTAAGGATCGGGTCGAGTCCTTCAGGGGATGGCTTCAAGGACCCGGGCGGGAGGCATCACCGGAGGAGGCACAGCGCCGGTTCATCTTCCTACGGCTTAGGTTCAACGCCGTGTTGACCCAGCTCGACCTGTTCAGCGACGTCATCACCCAGCGCAGCGAGAGCGACAACGGCGTCTGGATGTCCGGTCTGGATGTGGTCTCGGCCGACGCCTTGGCCCTGCCGGGGTATTACGACGCCCCTCCGGTGATCTGCTACCTCGACCGTGGCGTTGGAGCGGCCATCCGGCGTGCCCGCACCCGGCTACCAGGGGGCGGCGAGAGCCCGGTTGCCATCATCCGGGTTCCCCGCGAGCGCATGATCGGCAGCGGCATCGCCTCCTCCCTGATCCATGAAGTCGGCCACCAAGCCTCGGCGCTGCTCGGCCTCGTCCCCTCCATGCAGGCCGTCTTGAAGGCGGAACAGACCAAGCGCGGCGAACAGGAGGTCTGGGCGCTGTTCGAGCGCTGGATCTCGGAGATCCTCGCGGACTTCTGGTCGGTGGCCCGGGTCGGGGTGGTATCCACCCTGGGACTCATCGGCGTGGTCAGCTTGCCCAGGCCCTTTGTCTTTCGACTGAACGTCGACGACCCGCACCCCATGCCTTGGATCCGGGTGAAGCTCAGTTGCGCCATCGGCCACGCCCTCTATCCGCATCCTCAATGGGGACGGGTCGAGCGGATGTGGGAGTCCTTCTACCCCACCCAAGGGCTCGATATTGAGCACCGCGAGCGGATACGCCGCATCCAGGCCGCCATCCCGGAGCTCATCACACTGCTGGTCGATCACCGTCCGAAGACGCTCCGCGGCAAGTCGCTGCGGGAGGTGATGGATGTCGAGGCCAGGCAACCGCAGCGGCTCACCGCGCTATTCGCCGGCTGGACGCGGGCGCCGTCGCAGATGTACCGAGCGCCGCCCGCGCTGACCTTCGCGGTGCTCGGGCAGGTCAGGGCTGACGGAAGGCTGAGTCCGGAGGACGAGAGTCAGCTCCTGGCGAAGCTTCTCAATTATTGGGCGATGCGGAGCACGCTGGACGTGTCGGCGTCCTGTGCGACGGCCTACCGGAATATGGCACGCACGGTTCTCAACTAGACATTTGGGAGTAACGAATCATGGCAACACTCTCTGTTTCTCCGGGTAATGTGCCTGAAGGTGGTGAAGTTAACTTTGTGCTTAGCTTGGGGTCGGACGAGAACCCGAAGGATAGTTGCTACGGCATCAAAATCACTGATCGGTCGAACGTAGCAGATCCTATTTTGCATTTTCTTTACTCTCAAATGGGGCCCATAGACGGAGGCGAACTGAGGTGGATCTTTCCGACCTCCGGTTTGGCCGCTGGTTCCTATGAGGTCGAGGCGGTATCAGGCGCACCTGTCAAGGTATCAGACGAATCTGACAGCAATTTCCGCAAATGCCTACCGACGACTGACAGTTGGCACAACGTTGATGGAACGCTTCGGCGATTCAGCGTCGGCGGTCCGGCAGTCACCACACGCACATTCCTACAGCGCTCGTCCGCGTATGCCACCCCCGATCAGGCGCTCTGGGCCGCCATCCGCAACCGCACGTCCGCGATCGGCTTTTCCCGCTACAACAAGTTCATCAACCTGATGTTCGGCTGCGACTCCGACTTGAGCCGCGACGTCTCGGACTTGTTGGGAGTCGAAGGGAGCATTTTGAAGACTGGATTTACTGAGGTGGCCGGAGAAATGGGGATAAGCCCTAGCCCAACTCCGAGGCAACCCCATCTGACCGTCCAGGGTCCCTACGCCTACTCGCTGCTGAAATTCGCCACCCAGGTCTTCCTCGCACTTGAATCCGGTGTAGTTATCCGGAATGACGATATCAATGGTCACACGCTCTTCAACCCTGCCGAGGAGGCCTACCGTCTCAACGATCCGACGGTGAGCATCGAAGGGCTGAGCCAGCGCCTTAGGCAATACCTGTCCCATAGCTCGTACGGAGACGCTCTGCCGTACCTCGATCGGATCGTCAGGGCATTGCTCGCGGTGACCCCGAGTAACGAGAAGAAGGAGGTCCTTCCCTATTGCTATGGCATCCTTCAACACCGCTTTACTCAGCCTAGCCTGGTAGAGTTAATCTGGTCCTATTGGCACGAGGAAGGGATGTTGGCGCAGACGATGAACGCCATCACCCTGCGTTTCCAGAACCAGCGCTCCGGACATAACGACCCGCTGGCCGAGTTGGAGATCGATCCTCTTCGCCCGCTCAACAATCTGATGTGGGGCTATGTTCAGGACGAGCATAACCGGCTGACGGTGCGTCGGCGCGCATTCGAGTATGACCACCACTACGGTGTGAAACTGGTAGGCCGTGCGGTTCCCGAGATGCAAACGGCAGACAGCCGATCCAAGTTCATCGAGGCGCTTCACAACCTCCTGTACCGGACAGCGGTGTTTTACCGCGAGGACGCGGACACGACGGTGATCGCCGACGCCTTCCCGCTCCTCAATGCGCTCAAGGATGTGCACCTGCTTTTGGCGGAGGGGGCCCACAACCAATACGGGGACCTGCCCTGGACATCACGGGGCGAGATGCTGACCCAGCAATGGCTGCTCGCCCGACCCGAGATGCGCGAATTCCTGCGTGGACGGCATATGGTGCCCTATCAGGAGCCCTGGATGGGCGCGGTCGATGCCATGAAGAAACTGCAGGGGTGGACCGACACGACCATCACCCACTTCAACCAACTCGCAGTGGATGGCGAGCGCCTGCTGCTCTCGATCCGCTTCGGCGACTGGAGCGAGCTCAACAATACCGAGGAACAGGCGCGTAACTGGGCCCGTTACTGGAAGCCCGAACTCCAGCGTTATCTCTACGGCTATTTAGCCGCCACCGGCGTCGACCTCATGGCGGATGTCACGGACAACCGGGAGGCCGCCGCCCGTTATCTCCAGCCGTCCACGCTCTTGCAACGCCGGCTCGCGGCCCAAGCGCGGC
>JBGSKP010000310.1:0-6889 GCA_041741175.1 Thiocapsa sp.
CATCAGCAGGCGCGCCGAGGCCGCGTCGATGCCGCTCGGTGTGTCGGGCGGCACGATGAGCAGCCGCTCCGGTCCGACCAGCAGCTCCTGGTACTGGGCCGTGGAGTTACCGTCATCTCCGCTTGAAATCAGCAGTGAAGCCAGTTGGTCCAGATCCCCGACGGTCACGACAACGCCTTGATAGGCGTCCTTGTGCAAGACCGGTGTACTGACGATGAGGCGACGCGATGGGGAGTCGATGTGGAGTGCGACCGCATGCTCGAAGTCATCCGGCAGACTGATCGGGGGCGCGTCGGGCTGCAGATCGACCAGGATCTTGCCCTGCGCGTCTGCGAAGTAGATCCGCTGATAGACCGGCGAGCCGCGTACTGTCTTCTGATTCAGGTGCCGGCGGAACAGCTGCTCGATGGCCTCCAGATTTGCGTTCAGACCGTATTGAAGCGACATGCCCAGGGCCCGGTTGACCAGATAAGCCGCGATATCCTGGCTTTGTGCGAGCTCCTGCCCGCTGTTGAGACGATCGACGGTGAACTCGCTGATCGCCAGCGCGCGTCGCTGACTGTCGGCGATCAGCCGGTTATCGGCCGCGGAGCGCAGCAATTCCTGTGCTGCGAACACGTTCCAGAGAAGGATCAGCGTGTAGACGCAGAAGCTGACCGCCAGAATGAGCGGCCAGCGCGGGGCGAATCGGCGCAGTCTCGACATCGTCAGGCGAGTCCGGCATCGACCGATCGGCGGGCTCGCGCGCCGTGACGACCGTTGGTGCGGTCCACCGGCCGGTGCCCATGTGGGATGCCGGCGCGTTTTGTCCCGGCAAGCGTGCGCATCAGTGCGACGGTTGAGCTGGCGATGCCGGTGTCAGGAGTCCCGGTCGAAGAAGGCGGGGAAGTAGCGGCGGATCCCCGGATAGTATTTGTCCACCAATTGATCGTAGGTTCCGTCCGCTTTGATCTTGGCGAGGTAGCTGTCGAAGGCATCGCGCAGTTGCGGCGCATCCTGCGGGAAGGCGGCGGCAAGGTTCTGATGATCCGAGATCGGTCCGATGACCTTGATGGCCCCCGACCATTGTTTTAAGTCGAGAATCGCATCCGGGACGTCGAGCAGCGTCAACTCGGCCTCCTCGTTGAGCAGTGCCGGGACCATTTCGTTGAGATTGGAGCTTCGCGTATAGGATTTCAGGTCGATCCCCGTGCCGGTCAGGCCGTAGTTGGCCGGATCCAGGCAGGTCCGTTCCATGACCAGGAGGCTTTTCTCGCCGATCAACGTTTTGGTTTGAAGGATATCGCTGGAGAGGTTGTCGCTGCCCGGGATCGGGGACAGCTCCGATTCGGATCGCGCCACCAGGAGGACCTGCGAGGGAAAGGTGGGTTGCGAGTAAAGCAGCACCTGTTCACGCCAGGGCAGCACCGTGAATCCGGCCGCAATCATATCCCCGCGTACCGGATACTCGCCTACAAGGGTGACCTCGGCACCCCGGCGCACCACGTCCTTGCCGAGCAGGTCACGGATGACGCTGTAGAAGTCCGAATAGACCAGGACGTATTGCACGCCGAGATCCTCGGCAAAGCCCTGGACCACCTCGACGTCGAAACCGTCACCCGAGCCGGTCACGAAGTTCGCATACTTGATTCCGATGTGGCGCAGCTCACCGCGCTCGCGGATCTGCTCCAGATCGGCGGAGCACGTCGCCGGTAAAAGTGCGGCGAACGTGAAAGCCAGGAGCGGAGCGATGAAAAGGGCGCAACGGCTGCTCGAAGTGGTCATCAGCCAATCCTCTGTGATGGCTCGTGCCGGAGACGGCATCGGGATCGTACGCCCGCTCAACGGCATCGACAAGCGATCGACCGGCCGATTGGCGACCGCGGTCGGTGCAGTCCCGCGGGGCCGAACCAGCAGCGCCTCGGCTCCCGGTTGTCGGTTGGGTGTCCGGGTGCAGTCATGCCGGTTCGTCGGCGTCCTCACGCGGGATGGCGCGGGCGATCGGAAAGACACAGCTAAAGGTCGCGCCCTGGCCGACTTCGCTGGTGATCAGCAGGCGTGCATCGTGTCGGTTCATGACATGTTTGGCGATGGCCAGGCCAAGCCCCGTCCCGCCTGATTCACGCGAGCGCGCCACGTCGACGCGATAGAAGCGTTCGGTGAGCCGCGGCAGATGCTCGGGGGGGATCCCGGGGCCGCTGTCCTGAACGCGCAGCTCCGGTCCATCGCTCGAATGCGCCCAATCGATGCGAATCTCGGTTCCTGTCGGGGTGTGCTTCACGGCGTTGAAAATCAGGTTGGAAAAGGCGCTGCGCAGCTCGGGTTGATTGCCGATCAGCAGCAGATGCTCATCGACGTTTACCAGGAATCGGTGCTGGCCATGACTGAGCGCCTGCGCCTCCTGGACGACCAGATGGATCTGGTCCGGAACATCGACCTTCTGCTGATCCTCGGGGTGGTCCTGGCTCTCCAGGCGCGAGAGCGTGAGCAGATCATCGATGATGGAGCGCATGCGCTCCGCCTGACGGTCCATCAGGGTCAAGGGCCGTCGATGATTGGGCGGCGTCGCCGGCGAGTCGATCAGGCTTTCCAGAAATCCGGAGATCACGGTCAAGGGCGTGCGCAGCTCGTGCGAGGCATTGGCCACGAAATCGCGTCGGATCATGTTGAGGTGGAAGATCTTGGTGATGTCGCGCGCGACCAGCAACCGCTGGCGCTTACGCTCGCCAAAAGGCGTGATCCGCAGCGACAGGATCAGGGTGCGATTGTAGGCCGGGGCAAAGTCCATCGGTTTGAGATAGTCCCCGGTCTGGATGAAACGCTTGAGTTCCGGATAGGGCAGGATCTCAAGCAGCGCTCGGCGATCATCCTCCGGCCAGTGGACGTTCATCAGTACGGCTGCAGCCGGATTCGCCCAATCCACGCGGTGGTGCTTATCCAGGATCACCAAGGCGTCGGGCACGGCATTGGCCGCCTCGCGGAAGCGGCGGGTGAAGCGAAGCTGGCGCCGACGGCCCTTGCGTCCGCGTTGCTGGTACTGCGCGATGCTACGATAGATCTCGCCCCAGAGTCCGCGCGGGAAGGGCGGAACCAGGCGATGGTGACGGCGAATCAACAGGGTCAGGTGCGTCAGCAGATAGAGATGCCGCACGAGATAGGCCGAGATCACCAGCGCCGAGACCCAGGGCCAGTGGGGGACGATCAGCCAGGGCAAGAGGCTCAGGGCGAGCGTGCTCAGAAACAGGGACGTCTCGAAGAGCAGGGCGTGGCGCCAGGACTCTCCCCTGGGGTGCGGATTGGCTGCCAACCGAGTCAGGTCTTGTCCGAAAAGCGATAACCGACCCCGCGCACGGTCTGGAGCAACCGGTCATGGCCGGATTCCTCTAGTGCTTTGCGCAGGCGCCGCACATGAACGTCCACCGTGCGTTCCTCGACATAGACCTGATCGCCCCAGACTTGATCGAGCAGTTGCGAGCGGCTGAAGGCGCGATCGGCATGGGTCATAAAGAAATGCAGCAGACGGTATTCGGTCGGAGCGATCTCGATCGGGCGCCCCGCCGCGCTGACGCGGTGACTGATGTTGTCGATGTGCAGGCCGCCGATATCGATCTCGTCGGCCAGTTCTTCGGGCTTGGCGCGGCGCAGCACCGCTTTGACGCGAGCGACCATCTCACGGGGAGAGAATGGCTTGGTGATGTAGTCGTCGGCCCCGGTATCGAGACCTTTAATGCGATCCTCTTCCTCGCCGCGGGCACTGATCATGATGATTGGCACGGCCCGGCTTTTGGGATTTTGTTTGAGCTGCTGCGCAAGCTCCAGTCCCGAGCGACCCGGCAGCATCCAGTCCAGGAGAATCAGATCGGGGCTCTCGTTGCTCAGGACTTTACGCGCCTCATCGGCGTGACCGGCCTCGATGACGCGGTAGCCGGCTCCTTCGAGCGAAAAGCAGATGACCTCGCGGATATCCGGTTCATCATCGACGACGAGAATGGTTGACATGGCCTTCTAAACCGCGTGCTGAGAGTGAGTGGATGGGTCAAGTGGCCTCGCCGCCTGGCCGCGCGTGCCCGGAGCCGGTGTTGACATTGGCAGGGTTACGCGTGCCCCGCATTCTATTGACGTTTGATGACGACTCTGTGACCGCGCCCTGTGCCGTCGAGCGGGTCAGCCGGTGTAACGGATTCCACGGGTGTGGAGCCAGCATCTGAGTCGCTCGATCTTTTTCTCGACGCTGCAGGTCGGGGGCAGCTGGTCCAGATGACGTCCATGCTCGATCAAGAGTTCGGTCTGCTCATCGATGCCGAGGCCACTCCAGTCGCGCAACGGCGCCTCAACCTTGGATTCGTCGGTTTGTCTGCTCATGCCAATGCCTTCTTGAGCTCGTCTTCGACTTTGCCGAAGCGTGCGGCCAGTGGTTTATGTGGACGTGTGTCGGCGCGGCTCACCAGGACGATTGCAAGCGTGGCGAAGAGGATGCCCGGCAGGATCTCATACAGGTCGAAGAGCCCGCCTTCGAGCTGTCTCCACCCCAGAACCGTCCCCCCGCCGACCAGGATTCCCGCCAATGCGCCCAGACCGGTCATGCGCGGCCAGTACAGCGAGAGCACCAGAGCGGGTCCAAAGGCCGCGCCGAAACCGGCCCAGGCGTAGGCCACCAGATCAAGCACCATGGCCTCCGGATCCAGGGCCAACCAGAAGGCGATGAGCGCGACCACGATGACGGCACCGCGGCCGACCCCGACCAACTCGCGCGGACCGGCCTTGCGTCGGATCAGCGTACGATACAGGTCTTCCGTGAAGGTCGAGGATGAGACCAGCAACTGCGAATCGGCCGTACTCATGATGGCGGCGAGGATGGCGGCCAGCAGGAATCCGGCCACCAGAGGATGAAACAGCAGATCGACCAGAAGGATAAAAACGGTCTCGCGCGCCTCACCCTGAAGCGGCTGCTCGATGATGAGGATTCCGGCCAGTCCTGTTAAGGTCGCTCCCGCAAGGGTGACAGCCACCCAGGTGACGGCGATCCACCGCGCCAGGGGTACCTGGCGCGGCGAGGCGATGGCCTGGAACCGGGCCAGGATGTGTGGCTGACCGGCATAACCCAGCCCCCAGGCCGCGAGCGAGAGGATGCCGATGAGGCCCAGCGCGCTGCCGTCGGCGCGCGTGAAGGGATTGAGCAGGTTCGGGTTGCTGGCCGCGATCACCTCCCAAGCCAGATTGACATTGCCGATCTGCACCAAGGCGACCCAGGGCACGGCCACCAGGGCGACCGCCATCAACAGCCCCTGAAACACATCGGTCCAGGAAACCGCCAGAAAGCCGCCGACCGCCGTGTAGATCATGATCGACAGGGCACCGAACGCCACCGCCCAGATGTAAGGCAGTCCAAACACCGCCTGGAAGAGCTTGCCGCCAGCCGCCAAGCCGGCGCTGGTATAAAACATGAAGAACAGCAGGATAAACAAGGCGGCGATGCCGCGCAGCCACCCGGCCCGGTCTTCGAAACGGTTGGCGAAATACTCCGGCAGGGTCAGGGCGTTCCCGTAGCTCATACTGAAGACGCGCAGCCGCGCGGCGACAAGGCGCCAGTTCGCCCAGGTCCCGAGCAACAGTCCGCCGGCGAGCCACAGCGATTCCAGGCCAGCCGCGTAGGCCAATCCGGGCAGCCCGAGCAGGAGCCAGCCGCTCATGTCCGATGCGCTTGCGCTCAGCGCGGTGACTCCGCTACCGAGCCGCCGTCCGCCGAGGATGAAATCAGTCAGGTCATGGGTGCGGCGATAGGCGTACCAACCGATCATCCAGACGATGCCGAAGTAGACGAGAAAGGTCAGTGCAACAACGAGTGGATTCTGGGTCACGGTTGGCGTCCGTTCGGCTGACCGATTCGGCTTGTCGGATCGGTCTCGGGCGGCTAGTTTAGAGCCTGCCGGCGGTGCCTTCCAATCCGACCGGTGATCCCATCGGATTCCCGGGCACCGGCATCCGGTTCCGTCGCAAGCCCGTCACCCCATCCTGTCACGTCTCCCCCGGGATGTCCCGGGCCATGCGGCCAGCGCGAGGACTTATCGATGACCCAAGCACGGATCCTGAAGCGTGAGGCGATTTTTCAAGGGCGGGTGATCGACGTCGCCCTCGAAACCGTTGTCATGCCCCCGGATGCGCATGCCGACCAGAACTCCCATCAGACCTCGCAGGCGCCGATGCAGCTCGAAATCATCCGCCATCCTGGCGGCGCAGCGGTCGTGGCCCTGGATGAGCAGGATCGTGTCTGCCTGTTGCGACAGTTTCGTCACGCGGCGGACGGTTGGCTGTGGGAGCTGCCGGCCGGCAAGATCGATCCGGGTGAGACACCCTTTGGCACGGCGACGCGTGAATTGGCCGAAGAGGCCGGTGTGATCGCCGAGGACTGGACGGCTCTGGGTCGGATGCACAGCTCGCCCGGTGTCTTCACGGAAATCGTCTATCTGTGGATGGCACGCGGCATCACGCGCCAACCCCACGCCCACGAGCGCGATGAGCTGATCGAGATCCACTGGCTGCCATTGGGTCAAGCGCTCGACTGGTGCAACGACGGCGAGATCACGGATGCCAAGACCCTGATCGGTCTGTATCGGGCTGGCGCCATGATCAAGAGTGCCCTGCAAATGTTCTCGGAGGACGCCGGCTGCTGATCAGTCGGCGTGCTGACGCGAAGAGCACAGCGAGTGTGATCAAGACCGCCACCAGCATGGGTCCGAACGGCTGATCCAGCCTCAGCGCTGCGACGTAGGCCGCCACATAGCCAGCTGTTCCGATCAGGGCGCTGATGACCAGGGTCCAGCGCCAGCCCGGTGCGATGCGAAAGGCGATCCAAGCCGGCACCAGCACGAGCGCGAACGCGCCCATCAGGCCGACCGTGGCCGTGCCGATC
>JBGSKP010000311.1:0-2382 GCA_041741175.1 Thiocapsa sp.
CGCGTCCGCGCGGAATCAGGGCCGGCGCCAAACCCTGGCAGACCAAGCCGTCCGGGGCATCGCCGTCAGCCAAAGGACCCAAATGGGGCCGGCCACGGGGCGAGCGCTGAAACAAGCCGAAGGGTCATAGCCCGAATCACACCCGAATCAAATCCGGGCCGCCCGCGATGCCGCCTGTGCAGCGACCCGTTCGAGGCTTCAGGGCTGGCGGCGAGACACATCACGACAGAGCACCTCAGATGGTCCTGTCCGTCATCAGGAGATAACGATGGTCACCGCAATCATTCTCATCATGGAGCATGGTGTTTATTGCTGATGCGGGTCTATCGGCTCGTCAAGGATCGATTCGGCGATACTGCGCTGGACCGCTCGGGCGCGAAGTTCTATGGCCGGCGCTGGAACCACAAGGGCCATGCGGTGGTGTACAGCGCGGATAGTATCGCGCTGGCCGCATTGGAGCTACTGGTGCATCTGCATCGCAGCGAGGTGCTCAATGGCTACTGTCTAGTGATGTTCGACCTGTCCGATGACGCTGTGCTGATCCTGGATGACAGCGCCCTGCCTGCCGACTGGCGAGACGACCCAGCGCCGGTGTCGACCGCCGCAATCGGCAGCGTCTGGTTGAGTGGTGGCCAATCGCTCGCATTGTCGGTCCCAAGCGTGCTGATCCCCCAGCAGCGCAATCTGCTGTCGAACCCCGCACATACGGCGTCCGGCGCCCTGTTCGAGACAGCGACCCGGCAACCGTTTGATTTTGATCCGCGTCTCGGTCGATGATCTGAATTTCGTAGCGGGCTGGATCCAGTCCAGTGTTCAGAAGATCGGCGTGTCTTTTATCAGCCTGTGAGCCGGCATGAGCGCTCCCCGATTCATCGACCAACGCACAGCGATCCTGATCGTGGTCGCCAACATGATCGGGACCGGTGTCTTCACGACCCTGGGTCTGCAGGCGGAAGGAGTCCCCGACGGGGCTGCACTGCTGCTGCTGTGGCTGATCGGCGGTGTCATCGCCCTGTGCGGTGCGCTCTGTTATGCCGAGCTTGCCGCCGCGCTGCCGCGCTCGGGCGGTGAGTATCACTTTATTTCGCGGATCTACCATCCGTTGCTGGGTCAGTTGGCCGGATGGGTCTCGGTCACGGTCGGTTTTGCAGCCCCGGTGGCCCTGGCGGCGATGGCGATGGGCCACTATGCGGCGACCTTTCTACCGGTGACGCCGACCGCTGTCGCGGTCGTCGCCGTGCTCCTGATCACGGCCGTGCACGCCTTCGACCTGGGTTTGGGGCGCAGCCTTCAGGTCGCTGCCACCTGGTTGAAGATCGGTGTGATCCTGGTGTTCTGCGCGGTCGGACTGAGTCTGCCGGTGACGCCGGGCAGCCTGTCGGTGTGGCCGTCCGCGTCGACGCTCGAGGCGGTGTGGAGCGCCCCCTTCGCGCTGTCGTTGATCTATGTCGCCTATGCCTATTCAGGCTGGAATGCCGCCGCCTATGTCGTGGATGAAGTGCATGAACCGCGCCGCACGGTTCCGCGCGCGCTCCTGGTCGGCACACTGGTTGTCACACTGCTGTATCTGCTGCTCAACCTGACCTTCCTGCGCACAGTCGCGTACGACGCACTGGCGGGGCGGGTCGAGGTCGGGGCGCTCTCTGCCGAGACGCTCTTCGGCTGGGCAGGGGGCCATCTCATGAGCCTGGTGCTCACCCTCATTCTGATCTCGACGATCAGTGCGATGGTGTTGGCCGGGCCGCGCGTCCTGGAGCGCATCGGCGAGGATCTGCCCTTCTTCAGGCCGCTGAGCGTGCGCAATCACCGCGGGGCGCCGACCCGTGCCGTGCTGCTGCAACAGGGACTGGCGCTGGTCATGATCCTGACCGGCTCGTTCGAGGATGTGTTGAGCTTCGCCGGGTTTACACTCACCCTTTTTGCCGTGATCACAGTCGCCGGCCAGGTGCGTCTGCGTCGGCAGTCGCCGGAGCTGCCCAGACCCTTTCGGGTGCCCTGGTACCCCGTGCCGCCGCTGATCTTCATCCTCGTCAGCGTTGTGAGCCTTGTGTTTCTGGCGCTGGAGCGGCCCGGGCCGATGCTCCTGGCGTGCGCGTTTCTCGCACTGGGCGGGCTGTTGGTCAAGCTGTGGGGGCGCCGGGCTTGAGCCGGCTTTCAAACTCAAGGTGTTGGCCGATCGGGTGGCTCTGAGAGCCCTCATGTCGGATCCGATCGTCGCTCGACGAACCCTGGTTTCACGTTCGAAGGTAAGCATGCTGACTCTGATCTGTCCCGGTCTGCTTGGCCCTGTTCCGGTGTCCGCGGACGCGCTCCCGAAGACCCCGTCAATCGACCGCCTTCTGGCGCGCGCTGACCGCCGGCCGAGCGCAGTGCGCGACCCGG
>JBGSKP010000312.1:0-3326 GCA_041741175.1 Thiocapsa sp.
GTCCGCCTTGGCCAGCGGGGTGTTGAGCAGCGACGCCTCGAAGGCCCCGATGTTCCCCGCCGGGTCGCGCGGCGAGCCGTTCCAGGTCGTCGGGACGACCGCCTGGTAGTTGTCGATCTTGCCGTCCTTGATGACGATCCAATGTCCGAGCGCCCCGCGCGGGGCCTCGGTCGTGCCCACTCCGCGAGCCTCCTTCGGCCAGGTCTTGGGATCCCAGTTGTCGACGTTGGCCGTCGCCGAGTCGCCGGCCTTGATGTTGGCGACCAGCTTGTCCTGGAAATAGCGCATCTTGTGGGCTGCCCAGGATGCCTCCAGTCCGCGCGCGGCGGTGCGCCCCAGGGTCGAGAAGATCGCCTCCAGCGGCAGTCCGAGATCGGTCAACACCTTGTCGACCGGCTCCTTGAACTCCGGCATCCCTTTGGCATAACCGATGACATAGCGCGCAAGCGGACCGACCTCCATCGCGTGCCCGCGCCACCGCGGCGCCTTGACCCAAGAATACTTGGCCTGCTCGTCGACCGCCTCGATCCGGGTTCGGGTGCCGACGGCGTTGGGCCCGAGCACGAAGTTGGGCTCGGTGACCCCGTCCCAGGGATGCAGACCGCGGGTCTCGTCGGTGTAGCTGAACCAGGAATGATCGACGAACTCCTGGATCTCCTCCGGGTTGCGCAGATCGATCTCGTGGACCTCGCTCAGATTGCCGTTGATGATGGCTCCGCGCGGCAGGAGCAGGTTCTCCGAGGACATGTCGTTGGCATGATCCGGGATGTCCCCGTAGGACATCACCGCCTGACTGCTCAGCCCGCCGCCGTAGGTCCAGTCCTTGTAGAAGGAGGCGATCGCGATCAGGTCCGGGATGTAGACCTTGTCGATGAACTCGATGGTCTGGTCGATGATGCTGCTGACCAGATTCAGCCGCTCCATGTTGATCGCACCGACCGCGCCCGTGCCGTCGACATTGATGGCGCAGGGCATCCCGCCGACCAGCCAGTTCGGATGCGGATTCTTGCCGCCGTAGACGGTGTGGATCTTGACGATCTCCTTCTGGAAGTCGAGCGCCTCCAGATAGTGGGTCACCGCCATCAGGTTGGCTTCGGGCGGCAGTTTGTAGGCCGGACTGCCCCAGTAGCCGTTCATGAAGGGCCCGAGCTGACCGGACTCCACGAAGCGCTTGAGTCGATTCTGCACGTCGCGGAAATAGCCCGGCGAGGACTTGGGCCAGTCGCTGATGCTCTGCGCAAGCGCGCTCGTCGCCTTCGGATCGGCACCGAGTGCGGAGACCACGTCCACCCAATCCAGCGCATGCAGGTGATAGAAATGCACCAGGTGGTCATGCGCCTGGAGCGTGAGCTGCATGATGTTGCGGATCGAGTTGGCGTTCTCCGGGATCGCGATCCCGAGCGCATCCTCGACCGCGCGCACCGAGGTCAGTGCATGGGTCCCGGTGCAGACGCCGCAGATCCGCTCCGTGAAGGCCCAGGCGTCGCGCGGATCGCGACCGCGCAGGATGACCTCGAGCCCGCGCCACATGGTCCCGGTGCTGACCGCGTTGCGGATCACGTTGTTCTCGTCGAGATTCACCTCGCAGCGCAGGTGTCCCTCGATGCGGGTGACCGGGTCGACGACGAGGCGTCGTCCGGCGGTATCGAGCTCGAAGCCGTTGGCCGTGACGACGCTCATGCTTGGTCATCTCCCTTCTTGTCTTGGGCGTGTTTGTAGACGCTGACGGCCGCATGGGCGGCGATGGCCGCACCCACTCCGGTCGCAACCGCGATGCCGGTGCGATCCGCATTGGCCTCGATACCGAAGGCGTGGGTATCGGTGACATGCTGATAGAAGCTGCCCTTATCCCAGAAGCCGTCCTCGGAGCAGCCGATACAGCCGTGTCCGGACTGGATCGGGAAGGAGACCCCGCCGTTCCAGCGGATCGTCGAGCAGGCGTTGTAGGTGGTCGGTCCCTTGCAGCCCATCTTGTAGAGGCAGTAGCCGCGGCGCGCCGCTTCGTCGTCCCAGGACTCGACGAACTGGCCGGCGTCGAAGTGCGGTCGGCGATAGCACTTGTCGTGGATGCGCTGGCCGTAGAACATCAGCGGGCGACCCTGGCGGTCCAGCTCCGGCAGTCGATCGAAGGTCAGGATATAGGTCAGAACCCCTGTCATGACCTCGGCGATCGGCGGACAGCCCGGCACCTTGATGACCGGCTTGTCGCGGATGACCTCGTGGACCGGGGTGGCGCGCGTCGGGTTGGGTCGTGCCGCCTGGACACAGCCCCAGGAGGCGCAGGAGCCCCAAGAAATGACGGCCTTGCAGCTGTCGGCCATCTCCAGAAGCTGCTCGACGAAGGGACGGCCGCCGACGATACAGCTCATCCCGTCCTGATTGAGCGGCGGGTTGCCCTCGACCGCGAGGATGTAATTCCCGGCGTGCTTGTGACGAACCTCCTCCAGGATCGCCTCCGCCTGATGCCCGGCCGCCGCCATGATGACGTCGTCGTAATCCAGCGAGATCATCGAGAGGATCACGTCCGACACCAGCGGATGCGCGGAGCGGATGAAGGACTCGGAGCAGCAGGTGCATTCGAGCCCATGGATCCAGATCACCGGGATGCGCGGCTTGGTCTCCATCGCGTGCGCGATCTTCCCGGCGAAGGCCGGCGCAAGCCCGAGCGCGGTGGCTGTCAGGCTGCAGAACTTGAGGAAGCTGCGGCGCGTGATCCCCTGGCGCCGCATGACCTCGTAATAGGTTTCGGTGGTTGGCATCTGGCTGTCGTCCCCGCGTGTCGCCGGCACCTGGATGGGGCCGGACGGTCGCAGGGCTTACAGCAACGGCTATGCCATTTTTGATAACTTCAGTAAAACAGCGCGTTACGTGTCGTCCGCTCGCTGTACTCGCGCTTCACTGCTAAGCATGTGGGCGGCGTCACCCGCTGACTGTAAAGTGACTTTGCAGATCGGGCGATCTGACCCCGGACAGGAGGACAGCTCCTGCATCGCCCGGCCGGCAGGCTGACTCATTCTCACTGAATTGGCCTTAAACTAGGACCAAGTCCGGCTCTGGGCCAGACACGGGAGGGACAGGGTGCACCCATCACTGCGCGTCGCACGGGTCGACATCAGCGGCTATCGGCTGCCGATCAACGAGTTGGCCGGTCTCGACGACCTGCATCGACAATTGCAGGCGGTCATCCGTCGCCATCTTCCGGGCGTCACGGCCTCGGTGCTGGCGCTGCCGGTTCCGGGCGCGGACGGCCAGACGGTTGACTGGTACAGCGATCTGCCCGGACAGCCGACGCGGCTGACCGCCCTGCCTGCCGCGCGGCGTGCGGC
>JBGSKP010000313.1:0-12644 GCA_041741175.1 Thiocapsa sp.
CGGCCTGGACTTGGCCGGCGCCGAAGAGCATCCCCAGCACGATTGCGGTGATCTGACGGACATCGGACATGCAGCGAATTCCTCGTGTCGCGCGGGTTCGTTCACAGCGCAGAATTGCAGACAATAGCGGACGGCGACGCGGCAGCCGGATCGCAAGACAGGCGTCTTCGCGTGAGAGAAGTCTTGAAACGCAGCGGTGGATGGCGCCGACCCGTTGCGACTCCGGCGTCTGCCGGAACGTGCCCGCCGGACCTCAGCAGGCCGCCGATCGCGCCTGGTTTGTCATCTTGTTGACGATGGCGTAGACACCGACGTGCCGATTGGGACTCAGATGCTCCTGCAGCCGGAGGGCTTTAAACAATGCTTCGACATCCAGCATCTCGATCTCATCGGGTCGTTTCTGACTGAAGAGACCCACCAGCAGGGCGACGACCCCTTTGATGATCGCCGTGTCGCAGTCACCATGGAAACTCAGGTAGCCGGGGCGATCTGGTATCGGACACGCAGCCGTGTGCACGATGCTCATGCACTCCATGACACGGTTTGCGTCGGTCTTCTCCTCGATCGGCATGGGCTCGAGCCGCTCACCGATCTCGACGAGATACTGATAGCGTTCGTCCCAGTCACCGAGAAGCTCGAAGTTCTCGATGATCTCGGCCATCTCGTCGTTGAGCATGATGTCGGATCGTCCCGGTCAAACGCTGAATGATTCACCGCAGCCACAGGTGTCTTTCACCTTGGGGTTGCGGAACTCGAAGCCCTGATTCAGCAGGCTGGAACGTACAAAGTCAATCTCCATCCCGTCGATGCGGTCCAGGCTGTCCCCGGCCACAACGACTTTTACCCCAAAGCTCTCAAAGACCTGATCGGTCGACTCGACCTGATCGGCATAATCCACATCGTATGCGAAGCCGGTACAGCCGCTCTTGCGTGTTCCAACGCGCAGGCCAAGACCGTGGCCGCGTTTGCTCAGCATTCCCGCGACATGTTTCGCCGCCGCTTCGGTCAGTGTGACTGCCATGTGATTCCGCCTGTAAATAATTGCTCTTGACGCGAAGGGATTGAGCCGCGACGCGGCTTTTTCAACCTCTGCCCTGCGCAGGCCCTGGTTTTCCAGGTCAACATCAACCATGCCTCGACGTGTCCGGTCATGGCCTTAAACACACCATGTTATTCCCTGACCGGTGTTCCCGCCATGGCCGGACTGAGGTGACCGGCTCGACACGCTCGGCCGGGCGATACAGGGGCGATACAGGGTCTGCTGGATGCGGTGGTTTAGTGACGGTGCTCGGCGGTATCCACGCTCGCCGCCGCGGCCATATCCAGTAGACCGCGCATGAGCGAGGCGCGCTCGCCGGTCGGGAGCGTCTCGATCAGCGCCTGCTTGTCCTCCGGGCTCAATGGCAGATGGGCGCACAACAGGTTGGTCAGGTCCTTGTCCGCCATCTGCTCGACGTCGTCCCAGGGAACCTCGACGCCGCGCAGTGCACAGTACGCCTTCAACGACGTCAGGAACCCCTTGCGGTCCGGGATCGGCGAGTCGCTGTCGTGGAAATCGATAGCGAAGCGCTCCCAATCCGCGCGGATCCGTCGATAACCGCGCGCTTCGGGGATCTCGCTGATGACCTGAAAGCGACAGATGCCGGTCAGCACCAGGACAATCCGACCGTCGGTCGTCTCGCTGTAGGAGGTGATGCGGCCGGCACAGCCGATACGATGGATCTCGGGCACCTCGTCCGTCATGGTCTCGCTGGTTGGCTGGATCATGCCGACGAGGTGGTCCGACGCCAGGGCATCGATGACCATGTTGATGTATCGCGGCTCGAAGATGTTGAGCGGCAGTTGCACGCCCGGCATCACCACCGCACCGGACAGCGGAAAGACCGGAATTTGCGCCGGCAGGTCGGAGAAGGTCGGGAAGAAGGGATTGCGGGTCATCGGCTGCTCCAGCGCCTGACCCCTCGGGAGAGTCCGGCGATGCGGTTAATCGATTGCGACATCTGATGGGGTAGATGGGGTGTCCGTTGCACTTCCCTAGACGGGCGCCGCGCCAACCCGCAAAATCGACCGCGACAAGGGCGACCGCGACCAGCGACGAATCCGTCCCGATGGCGCGTATAAAATCAATTGACCTGATCACGGGGAGGCCGTATGGCGACCAAAGAGGAACTCGAGGCCCGCGAGGCCCGGAGCAAGAGCGCGGCGGATCTGGCGGCTGTGGCGCGCGATGCCGCCGCAGTGGATGCGGACTATGCCAAGGCAGTGCTCGAGCGTGCAGAGATGCAATGCCAGATGCCGGCGGACTACCTGGTGACGGCCGAAGCCGCCATGGTGCTGGGACTTGCCGACTCTGCGCGGGATCTCTACGGACAGGCCGAAGATCTGTGTTTCGATGCCATGGAGAAGGCCGCCCTGGGCGCGAGTCTGACGCGCACCGGTCTGGATCCGGAAAAGGGTCGCGCACTATTCGACGAAGCCGCCGGCGAAGCCAAGCAGCTCAGCGAGTTTCTCAGCCTCTCGGGCCTGGCCAGGGAGGCGTTGGGAGACGAGGCGCTGGCTGCGACCCTGCTGGGCAAGGTCGAGGAGCGCGCCAAGACGCTGAGCGATTATCTGAATCTCGCCAAGACCCTGGCCGCCGAGGGTAACCCCGAGGCCGCGCTCGCCTTCTATCGGAAGGCCGAGCGCCATCTCGACGGCATGGATGATCGCGTCGCCTACGCCAAAGGATTTATCGAAACCTTCGCCGATCAGGCCGCGGCGCGCAAGATCCTCGAAGAGGCCGAGACCGATTGTCAGTTCCCCAAAGACTTTGCGGCCCTCGCGGCGGGCTTTCAGTCGGTGCTGAAGGACAGCGACAAGGTGGCCGAGCTGCTGGAGCAGGGCGCCGAGTTCGCCATGAGCGGCGAGGAGCACCGCGACCTCGCGATCGCCTATTGGGAACTGATGGCCGATCGCGACAAGGCGGTTGCTGCGTTCGGTCACGCGCTCTCGGACCTCAGTGACAAGGCCCAATTGCTTGATCTGGGCGGTTTCATCGCCGCGAAGGTGGGCGCGGCGGATCTGGCCAAGCGCTTCTATGCCAAGGCCGAGCAGAAGATGACCTCGGCTGGCGAGCGCCTCAAGCTGGCCGAGGCAGTGATCAAGGACACCGGCGACAAGGACTATGCCGCCGAGGTCTATGGACGCGCCGCCGAGTCCCTGACCCAGCCGAACGATCTGATGGCGGTTGCAGCGGACGTGGCCGATCAGCTCGGCGACAAGACCAAGTCCGCCGTCATCTATCGCAAGGCGATGGCGGGCATGACCGACCTGGGGCAGCATCTGAAGCTGCTCGAAGCGGTCGACGCCAAGCTCGGTGAGAAGGCGTTCGCGCGCGAGATCCTGGCCAGGGCGAAGGATCTGGCTTCCGGCACGCCGGCCTATCTTGATCTGGCCAAACGTGCAATGGCGGTCCTGGAGGATCAGGCCCTCACCCGCGAGCTGTTACAGACGGCTGAGGAGCAGGTGACCTCGGTTGGCGAGATGAAGAACATCGTTGCGGCGGTTAAGGCGCACTTTGCCGATGATGCGCAGTGGCTTGGGGTGGTTGAAGAGAAGCTCGTCAAACGCGAGGCGAATCAGGCGAAGTATGCCGTCTTCCAGGAGCGCGAGAAGGCGGCGGACAGCTCGGTGAAGATCCTCAAGCTCACCGATGCGGTTATGGCTGAGTTGGACGATCGCTTCTACGCGCAGAAGCTGCTGATCGACGCCCAGGCCAAGCTCGACGATGAAGGCTGGGACTTCTCCAAGGCGCGCAAGCTGATCGAGGGCGTCAGTCGACATCTTGGCGACACCGACTGGGCGACGCGCCTGCTCAAGGATGCGGCGGCGCGCGTCCAGGGCTTTGCAAGCCTCAGCCTGGTCGCGGATGCCGCCGCGGAGCTGCTGCCGGATCGGGAGCAGGCCAACGCCTTAGTTAAAGAGCTGCTCGCCGGATGGGAGCAGCGGCTCGCTGACCTACCGGGCACGACGCCCTATGATTACAGCAAGCTCGCACAGGTCAAGGGACGCTTGTTGGGCGACACAGCGGCCGCCTCGGCTGCCTTGACGCAGGCGGTCGCGGAGGCCGAACGCCAGTGCGCCGGTCATTTCGTCTTCGCCGAGCTGGCGCGCGTGGCGAACGGGATCGGTCTGACCGATCAGGCGGCGGCCATGACCGACAAAGCCGCGGCCTGCTGCAGCAACGCATCCGCGGCGCGGCAGCTCGCCGATCGTCTGTTGAACAGCGGTTTTGCACGGGATGAGGTTCGGACGCTCTATGCCGGTCTGAAAGCAAAGGTGACTGGCACCGCCGAACGACTGGACTGGGCCGACGGGATCATCGACCTCTTCGGTGACCGGGTCTGGGCTGGACAGGAGCTCGCCGAGCTCGCAGCAAGTCTGCAAGGGCAAGAGGCCCGCGCGGTGCAGAGTCGGCGCCGTCGGCGTGTGGAGCATGCCGGCTAAGTCGCGTCCGCTTCAGTGCGAATTGGCGTTGGCCAGGCTACTTCCTGTCTGTAGCCTGTGTCTGCCGGTTTGCTCGCGGGGCGCGCCGCGGCGTTTTTATCACTATCGCAGGCCCGAATCCGGTGGACGACGATGGGTGTCCGCCACCGCTAAAATGCCGGGATCGCGCGCAGATCTGGGTGCTGATCGACCAGAGTAAGAACGCCTTTCCGTGATCCCCTTATCTTCGTCCGGGCGCTGGAAATCCAGCGCGCTGGACGCACCATTGCCGGACGCGGTCGGCGATCAACAAGAGGATCCTCGGGCGAGAGCACCGCCCGACACGCTCGTCGTATCGGCTGCACGTGTCTACATGGACTGCGATTCGTCAACAACCGAGAGTGAGACCCCCAGATGCCCGTGCAAGCAGGAAGGGCCCGACAGGAGGATGCCGTGCGAGCGGACCTGTCGGGAGCGTATCGGCGCGTTCGCGCCTTGACCGAGCAGCTCTGCGAGCCGCTCGCTATCGAAGACTATGTCGTACAGACCCGAATCGAGGCCAGTCCGCCGAAGTGGCACCTGGCGCACGTCTCCTGGTTTTACGAGACCTTCCTGCTCCGGCCCTTTCAGCCCGGCTACCAGGTCTTCCATCCTCGGTTCGACTATCTGTTCAACAGCTATTACGAGCAAACGGGAACCGGCTTCTGGCCTCGGGCCGAGCGTGGGCTCCTGTCTCGGCCGACGGTCGCCGAGGTCTATGACTATCGGCATCATGTCGACGAGGCGATGGCTCGACTGATCGATGACTGCGCCTCGGCCGATTGGCCGGTGGTGCAGCAACGGCTGCAGATCGGTCTGCAGCATGAGCAACAGCATCAAGAGTTGCTGGTAACCGACATCAAGCGCAATTTTGCCCACAATCCGCTGCGTCCCGCCTATCGCACGGACCTGCCGCAGGCTCCGGTCGGTACCCTCGAACCGCTACGCTGGGTCGCTTTCGATGGCGGGTTGATCGAGATCGGCGCCGTCGCGGACGGCTTCGCCTACGACAATGAAGGCCCGCGCCATCGGATCTTTGTTACACCCTATGCCCTCGCCAACCGGGCCGTGACCAACGGTGAATTCCTGCAGTTCGTCGCGGACGGCGGCTACCGGGATCCGGCCTTGTGGCTCGCAGACGGTTGGGCATGGGTGCGGCAAGAGGGCTGGCAGTCACCCCTGTATTGGGAGGAGATCGACGGCGCCTGGCAGGTGATGACACTGGGCGGGATGCGTGTGCTGAACCCGGCCGAACCGGTCTGTCATATCAGCTACTACGAGGCCGACGCCTTCGCCACCTGGGCCGGAAAACGCTTGCCGACCGAGGCGGAATGGGAGCACGCCGCGGCGGGCCGGTCGATCCAGGGCAACTTCGCGGATGCAGGGTATCTGCATCCGCGGCCGGCCGAGCGTCGTGTCGCGGATCATCCGGACGACCTTCTTCAGCTCTTCGGCGACGTTTGGGAGTGGACGGCGTCCGCCTATCTGCCCTATCCGGGTTATCGGGCCGTGGCGGGTGCGCTTGGTGAGTACAACGGTAAATTCATGTGCAATCAGATGGTGTTGCGGGGCGGCTCCTGCGCAAGCCCCCGGGATCATCTTCGGGCCACCTATCGAAACTTTTTCTATCCCCAAGAGCGCTGGCAGTTCAAGGGATTTCGACTCGCGGAGACGACACCATGACGCACCTCAGCGCCTTGAAACGAGCTGACCTGGATAGGAACCAGGACATGTACCAGGGCCAGGACCAGGATGCAGCCAGCGAACCGGGGCAGGGTAGTGCGTGCCGCTCGCGCCAGGCCCCCGGCTCGATCCGCTTCTTCGATTATCGCCCGACTCCGGCAGACGTGCGCGCCGAGGTTCTGGAAGGGCTCGGCAGGCCGGTGAAGCGTCTGTCGCCGAAACTCTTCTACGATCAGCGCGGCTCGCAGCTCTTCGACGCCATTACCGAGCTGCCCGAATACTACCCAACGCGTACCGAGATCGGCATCCTGCACGAGCATGGCGCGGAGATGGCCGACCGACTGGGCCGGGATAACATCTTGATCGAGCTGGGCAGCGGCAGCAGCCTGAAGATTCAGACCCTGCTCGCCGCGCTCCAGCCGCGCGTCTACCTACCGGTGGACATCTCCAAGGAGCACCTGCTGGAGTCCGCCTATGCCTTAGCCGAGCGTTTTCCCGGACTGGCGATCCGCGCCGCCTGTGCGGACTACTCCGCGCCCTTTCGATTGCCGATCGAGCCGGACTGGACTGATCTGGCGGCCTTCTTCCCCGGCTCGAGCATCGGTAACTTCGACCCCGTCGATGCAGGGCTGCTGCTGGGGCGGGTCGCCGATCTGCTCGGTCCCGGCGGGCGGCTGCTGATCGGTGTGGATTTGCCGAAGGAACCGGCCATCCTCGAGGCCGCCTACGATGATTTCCAGGGTGTTACCGCGGCGTTCAACCTCAACCTGCTGACACGCATCAATCGCGAATTGGATGGCGACTTCGACCTTGAGACCTTCGCGCATCGCGCCTTCTTCAACACGGGGCAGAGCCGCGTCGAGATGCATCTGGTCAGTCGGGTCGATCAGCAGGTCAAGGTCGCCGGCGCGGTCTTTGCGTTTCAGGCCGGGGAGACCATTCACACCGAGAACTCCTATAAGTACGGGATCGGACCCTTCCATCGTTTGGCGGCCGATGCCGGCTTTCTGGCCGAGCAGGTCTGGACCGACCCGGCGGGATTATTCAGCGTGCACTGCCTGAAAGTCGTTCATTGACGTTCTCCCTGAATCAGGAGCCTGAGCCTATTCGGTCATTCCACCCGCCAAGCAGTCCGGGCTGGCTGGTAGCCTGTCCGCGATCTGTCTCATTGCGGTCCGTGGGGTGCCGATAGTCCACCGAGTTCGCGCCACGAGCTGATCCGGATCTCTGAGCGCCGCTGCGAGTCGTCCCCGCCATAGATCAGATGCGCGTCGACGTTGTGGGGTTCTGCATCGGAGAAGACCCAGCTTTCAACGATCGCGGCTCGCAGCGGGTCGGTCCGGAGCTGCCCGGACCGAGACGTTGAATGTGCCCGAGAGCGCGCTGCGACAGCCTGTGGATAGTGTTGTCAACAGCGTCAACGGCCCTGATCTCGCAACGCGCGTCGCGTGCGGTGTATCATCCCGCAGCCGAGCAGAAGCGCCGCCTCCGGACTTCTTTTCGTTGACCGAAACATCTCGACAGGCACCATCAGCCTGTGTCGCGCATTCACTACACATCCCCCGGGAGGATTGGAATGGCCAGGACGTTTTCGCATCGCCACCGTGCTACGTTGGTTCTATTGGCGCTCGGACTCTCGGGCGGGGCCATCGCGCAGCCCGGCTTCGACGACGGGCGCTGGCATTACAACCTGATGCCTTATTTCTGGTTCCCTGGAGCCGAAGCGACCATCGACAGACCTTCCGGGGTGAACGTCAACGCGTCGATCGACTCAGACGATCTCCTATCAAACTTGAACACCGGGTTGATGCTGACCGGCCAGGCACGCAAGGACAAGTGGCTGCTGTTTACGGATCTGATTTACGTGGATCTGGGTAGCCAGGAGACCCGCGTCACCAACGCCGCCACCTCGGCGATTCTGTCGGGGCAGTTCTACAGTCAAGCCACGACCGACATGTCCGTGACGATTTGGGGGCTCGGCGGTGGCTATAACCTGGTGCAGGATCCGGCCTGGAGCCTGGATCTGGTCGGCGGGTTGCGCTATATCGATGTCGACAGCGACTTGAACCTCCGCGTGTTCAGCAGCCGGGGACAAAGCCTGGGATTCCGTCAGGTCTCGCTCGACAACAGTGGGTGGGATGCCATTATCGGCGCCAACGGGACCTTCTCGTTTCAAGGGACACCCTGGTTCGTGCCGCTCTACGGGGATATCGGGACCGGCTCGTCCGACCTGACCTGGCAGCTCGTCGGGGGAGTGGGGTATCGCTTCGACTGGGGTCAGGCCACCCTGGCGTGGCGCGCCATCGGTTACGATTTCGGAGACAATCTGGATCTAACCCTCTCGGGGCCGGCCATCGGCGTCGGCTTTCAATGGTAAGACAAGGCGGCGGGGCGACATGGTAGAAGACGATGCCCCCGACGTCCGCTCATCCCGGCTGGTGTGGCCGGCATCACCACGCCTTCCACGCCGATGGTTTCGGCCTCCGACTGGCCGTTTTTGCCATAGGCGGCGGCCCAATAGACGGCCTTGGGCTGGAAGCTCTCGTCGCGACCGACCACGTCCTCGCAGGTCATCGTGGCAAGCGGCTTCTGGTGCACGCCTGGGTGGGCCTTGGTCGCGGTGACCTTCAGGGTCGCGCCGGCATTGACCTGATCCGAGGTCATGGCATTGTCTGCCTTGATGGTCTCGGCCGGGACTCCCGGGCGCTTGCCGATATGTGTGGTTTTTGTCGGTGGGGCCCCGGCAAGGTAGTATCGCGCGTATCCAGATCCGCCCATTGAGCGCCCGCCGGCAACGAGTATCCACCCATGAATGATGTGCCTCAAGATCAAGGCCAGCCGTTGGAGCGAGACGTTCAACTGTTCACCGCACTGCTCGGCGAGGTGCTGCGCGAGCACAGCCGCAAGCGCGTGCTGGTGATCGTGGAACGCCTGCGTGACGGCTTCATGCAGTTACGCGAGCGCGACGACCCGGAGCTGCGCGAGAAGCTCATGAAGCGCATCGAGGGTCTGGACGCTCAGACGCTCTCGGAAGTCATCCGCGCCTTCAACATCTATTTCGGGCTGGTGAATACGGCCGAGGAGCTGAATGCCTATCTTGCCCGCATGGATCTGATCTCCGCGGGCGAACGCCTCTGGCTCGGCTCATTCGACGACATGGTGCGGCAGTTCAAGGCGGACGGGGTGAGCCCTGAGAATTTTCAGAGCCTGCTTGAGCACCTGATCTATCTTCCGGTCTTCACCGCACATCCGACCGAGGCGAAGCGGCGCACGACCCTGGAAACCTTCCGCCGCATCTTTCTGGTCGGCCAGGATCTGCATCGGCGCAAGCTCAATGACGAGGAGCTGGAGGAGTGTCTGCAGGAGATCCTTACCCAGATCCAGATCCTGTGGAAGACCGACGAGGTGCGGATCCATAAGCCCCAGGTCACCGACGAGGTGCGCCAGGGACTGTATTTTTTCCGCGAGTCGCTGTTCGATGCCGTCCCACAGGTCTACCGCTTTCTCGAAAAGGCCGTCCGTCGGGTCTATGGCGCACAATGCGGCATCAAGGTCCCGAGTTTCATTCGCTTCGGCTCCTGGATCGGCGGCGACCGCGACGGTAATCCATTCGTCAAGGCCGAGACCACCGAGCTGGCCGTACGGATGCACGGCGAGCTGGTGCTGGAGCTCTATTTGGAGCGTGTCCGCAAGCTCCATCGCATGCTCAGTCATGCCAACTCGATCTGTCAGCCGTCGCCGGCCTTTCTGGACAGCCTGGATGCGGACGAGGACTACTGGGTCGAGACGATGGGCCAGAGTCTGCGTCGTTATATCCACGAACCCTATCGACGCAAGCTGGCGATGATGGACCATCGGCTGAGTGCGAACCTCCAGCGGATCCGTGCCCGCATGGATGGCCGCTATGATCCGAATCTGCCCGAGGGTTACGACAGCGAGCGCGATTTCCTCGCCGATCTCTATCTTATCCGCGACTCGCTGCACCATCACGGCGATGCCAGCGCCGCGTCCGGTCCGCTCAAGGATGTCATCCGTCTTGCCGAGACCTTTGGCTTTCATCTGGTGCATCTGGACATCCGGCAGGAATCGGCCCGCCACACTAAGGCCGTCACCGAACTGTTCTCGCGTCAGGCCGGCGCGCCCTACTATCAGGCCTTCGACGAGGAGCAGCGCCTGATGGCGCTGGCCGAGGCGATCGCGCATCCGCATCCCTTTGTGATCGACAAGGCGACCCTGACCCCGGAGACCCGCGAGACGCTGGAGGTCTTCGAGGTGATGGCGCGGATGCGCGCCGAGATCAGCGAGAACCTCTTCGGTCAGTACGTCATCTCCATGACTCACGTGGCGAGCCACGTCATGGAGGTCATGCTGCTGGCGCGACTCGCCGGACTGGCCGGAAAGGATCGTCAGGGCTGGTTCTGCAAGATCCAGATCTCGCCGCTGTTCGAGACCATCGACGACCTCAATCGGATCGGCGAGGTGATGGGTCGCTTGTTCGAGGACGCGACCTACAGCGCGCTGCTGAAAGCCTCCGGCAATCAGCAGGAGGTGATGCTGGGTTACTCGGACTCCTGTAAGGACGGCGGCATTCTGGCGTCGAGCTGGCGGCTCTACGAGGCGCAGCGGCGGGTGATTCAGCTTGCCGACGATAACGGCCTCTCCTGCCGGCTCTTCCACGGGCGCGGCGGCACAGTCGGTCGCGGGGGTGGCCCCACCCATGAGGCGATCCTCGCCCAGCCCACGGACACGGTACACGGTCAGATCAAGTTGACCGAGCAGGGCGAGGTGCTGTCCTATCGCTATGCCAATCCGGAGACGGCGCGCTATGAGCTGACGCTGGGGATCAGCGGTCTCATCAAGGCCAGCCGCTGCCTGATCGAGCCGCCGCCGGAGGATCGTAAGGACTATCTGGGCATCATGGACGAGCTTGCCCGCTATGGCGAGGAGGCCTATCGGAAACTCACCCGAGACACCGAGGGATTCCTCGACTATTTCTACGAGTGCACGCCGCTGGACGGAATCGCCCTGTTGAACATCGGCTCGCGCCCATCGCATCGTACGAAGGCCGACCGGTCATTAAGCTCCATCCGCGCCATCCCCTGGGTCTTCGGCTGGGCGCAGTCGCGCCAGACCCTGCCGGCCTGGTTCGGCATCGGTTACGCGATCGAGCGCTACCGCGGCAACGCGCTCGATCGCCTCGTCAAGCTGCAGAAAATGTATCAGGACTGGCCGTATTTTCGCGCACTCCTGTCCAACACCCAGATGTCGCTCTTTAAGGCCGAGATGCATATTGCCCGCGCCTATGCCCGGCTCGCGGAGAATCAGGAGCAGGCGGAGGTCATCTACGGCATCATCGAGACCGAGTACCGACGCACCCTGACCCAGGTCATGAATGTTTCGGGGCTGCGCGGCCTCATGGAGGAGACGCCTGATCTGCAGCACTCACTGGCGCGGCGCAACATCTACCTGGATCCATTGAATCACATCCAGGTGTCCCTGCTCGAACGCTATCGCACCGAGCAGGACGCGGCAAAGCGCGAGGAGTGGCTGGACCCGTTGCTGCGTTCGATCAATGCGATCGCGGCCGGGATGCGGAACACGGGGTAGGGCGACTGGCCCCGGCAGGGTGTCGCTCGATCACGAGCTCATCTCTGGGGGCTGGGGGCTGGGAGCCGGATGGCAGGTCGCCCGGCCGCTGGTATCCGGCTCAAACCGGATCTATCTTGTGTCAAACTGGGGCGCGGGCGTAGGGTCCGCAATGACGACCAACACCTCCGTGCTCGATCCATGCAACACAGGTCTGAACATGCCCGAGCTTGAGCGAATGGAACCCCGGTTGCCCACCAGGCCGCCCTTCGGCGTTCGGGTGCTCGGCAGCCTGTTGCTGATTTTCAGCGTGGGTCTGGTCTCCTGCCAGGCTATGTTCATCCTCTGATGGCCGATCCGATGGACACACCTCCGGAGCAACGACGTACCCTTGGTCTGGCCGAGCTGGTTCTGGGCGTCAAGCCCCGGACCACAGCCGATGCGCAGTTGCTCCAAAAGCCCCGCGCCAAAGGGACCCTGTTGTACATTCTGCCGATTCCACTGCTGATCGGTGCCCTGATCGGGCTTGGTGCGGGACGTCTGGATGTGTTGCTGGCCGACGGCGGGAACTTCGCACTCCTGATGGCCGCAGCCGACCTGACCCGCCGGGGTCTGAAGGCCGAGCAGGCGCAGCAGATTCTGCGCTTTACACGTCTGCAGCGGATCCCCCTGAAGACCATCGGCGGGCTGCTCACGGGTGTGGCGACTGGCCTGGCCGCCTATCTGTCGCTCGATCATGGCGTGGGGCTCAGTCTCGCCTATGCCGCGGTGGCGATGCTGGGTTTCCATCTGCTGTATGGCTTCGAGCCGCTCGGCCAGCCGCGGGCCTTTGCGACCCACGACGAGCGCGCCCGCAAGGTCGCCGCTGCGCT
>JBGSKP010000314.1:0-1939 GCA_041741175.1 Thiocapsa sp.
AATGCCCGGCGGCAGCAGGTCGGGGCGTGCGAGCAATGCGCCGAGATCGGCCAGGTCATAGCGGGCTGGCGGGCGCTCCGGCGCATCGAGGTCGTCTGCGGTGACCTCGTCGAGGTCGAATCCGGCCTGCTCGGCGGATGCCACCTCGGAGGCGATGTCCGTGACCAGATTGGCCCTTTCCCTCTCGCGATCCTCCGGGCGGCCCAAGGCGACCTCGGTGATCGCGCGGGGCAGGCGCGCGAGGATGGGTTGAAGGCGGCCGACGAAGCTCTGGAAGAGGTTGATACGGTGGCGTAGTGCATCGTAAGAGACCGCCGGCCGGATAGGCGCGAAGCACTCCATAGGGTCCGGCGGTTGTTGTGAGGCCAAGTGACAAGCCAGAGTGGGTGTCGGCTGGACGAAAACCTTTCTGCGGATTCTCGTACACATAGCAGATGAGTCGACAACCGGCGACCCTCCGTCACACCGCGAACTGCCCGAACACCGTTTCGAGCTGGGGATTCGCCGTCAACGGCAATACCTGCTTGCGCACGGCCTCGCTATTCAGCTCCAACCGGAAGAAGCGCTCACCGCCGGCCTTGGAAGACTGCTTTCGGATCAGTTGGATACGATGGAACAGATGCCCATGCAGCTTGGCGAAGCGGGCGAGTCCCAGGGCCTTCTCGAAGTTGTCCGCCAGGCTTGGATCGTGCGGCTCCAGGATGTCGAAGCGGTAGCAGCCCGCGTCGCCCGCTCCGTTTTTTCGCACGATGAGCAGATCCGGGAACATCGGTCGAACCTCGCCGCCGGTCTGATAGGGGATCTCCAGCGACCAGGGCTTGCGGTCCAGGTTGCGCAGCCAGCTGACCACATCCGGGTCGGCCAGCTCCTCGGCGAGCAGCTCGCGCTCCCAGGTCCCGAGATCGGCCCGGAAGCGGCCGTCGTCCTCCAGACACAGGTGGCGCTCGTGGCGGGGGGCGTCCTCGGTTCGCCGAAACTCGATCCGCCGCGGCAGTCGCCACTCCACCTCCACCGGCTTCGCGGTGGCCAGACGGAGGCGCTCTTAGCGTCCGCGCTCCTTCTCCTTGGGTTTGCCGATCGCCTGCTTGTGCCGGTCGTGGACTATATCAAAGGCACGCTCGGCCTTGACCTCCAGCCGACCCATGACGTCGTGGTTGCGGGCCAGCACGATGACCTCGACCTTCACATCCAGGGAATCGCGGTCGCCGTTCGCATCCCAATAGGTCTGGTGGAGCCCATTGCCCAGGCGCTGGTCCGCCTCGGCGAACTGGTGCTCGATGTCCGCGTCGGACGCCTCGATCTCGTATTCGCGCACGGGACTGACAAACTCGCCCTCCTTGTCGCCGCCGGTCTGTGCCGTCGTCGTTGTGATGCGGACCCTGGTCAGCCCATCGACCAGCTTGTCGAAGATCCTGGCCGCCTGGAGCCCGGCAAGCTCGGTGTTCAGCCAATCCACGACCTGGTCCTTGGCCATACCCATGCCTCCGGCTCGACCTCACCCGGGTTGAGCCGCCGCGAGCCCGACGCAGCGCCGGATATTGCCCAGGGCGCGGGCCGCATCGAACCGGTGAGTGACCAACCGGGTGATAGTCGCCGAGATGTCGGCAGCGTCCGTGTATCGGCTCAGTGTCACCAGTTCACGGCTGGAGCCGATCTCCGCCAGCGGCGTGTAATCCTAAAAAGAGCAGTTGACGCCTGTCGCGGGCCGTTTCCGGCCCACGAGCAAGTACACATGGCGGGTGTTCGGCGGCTACGCCGGGGCCGGCAGCGTGGCCGGCGGCTGCAATTGGCGGCCGTGGAGGTACTTCACCAGCGCCCGGGAGAGCAGCCGGTACCAGCGTTGCAGGGGACTCAACTGCTCCGCAGTTCGGCGCAGGGTGCTGAAGAAGTCCGCGATCTCGCGGCAGGTCGCCTCCACCCACGCCGCTTCGGCATGGGG
>JBGSKP010000315.1:0-4983 GCA_041741175.1 Thiocapsa sp.
GCAGCCCGCCGAGCTGTCCCACCGTCCCCGCGAGGGGCCGCGGCTCGGGCCAGACCTCCGGACCATGGACCAGCCCCCGACCATTGCCGTTGCCTCGGCTCGGTGCCGGCAACTCGATGAGCCCCGCCCGATGCAGCCGCAGCAGACCCACCCGGGCGCTCATCAGCTTGGGACAGCCCAAGACGTCCGTCCAGTCCAGCGCCCGACACACCCGTCACGCAATTTCCGATCGCTGAGGCGGATCCGCCGCCCCGATGGCGCGGCGAATCCGCTCCAGGTCCGCCTGCGTGAATGCCCGTCCGCACAGCTTGCTCGGAATCTGCTCCTCCATCTCCCCCCACCCCATCGGTTGTGATGGCGCCGGGTTTCTACAAATGCGGCTCAGCGTGTCCAGCCCGGGACAACGCTCGCCCGCGCGAAATGTGGGTAACGACATGGCATAAAGAGCCATATTTTGATGCGATTGCCCTGGTGCCCGCGATCGTTCCACGGCAATGCCACCGAGACATTGGGCACGTAGGCGCGACATGTTGTCCCATTGGCCAACTCATTTCGCGGCATTTTGTCTCGGCGTTCGAGGCGGCACCGCGGCGATGCGCTTCTGCCTCACGACTCAAGACACGACTCCGGCGGCTTGCCTCCAATGCGTCACCGGCCGCCAGCGAGCGATCCGTTGCGCTGATGAGTACATGGCATCGATCGTGCTCCGTGATGAAGCAGGCCAGTCAGCAATGCTTATGCAGAGTGCATCGATAGAACGGTCGTAGTGTCATGCGAGCCGAATTGCCGAAGGGATTGCAATGATGCGTCCACATTTGCGCCGGAGCATGCTCCGAGAAGTCCAGGATCGACATATTCAAAGTTCAATGCATCTATTCGGCTAGACTGGCGCCGCCGTAACGACAGTCTACTCAGATTGAGCTTGAGTAACGACTGTATTTACAGCGTTGCTCAAGCTTAACGTCTCTTTTACAATTCAGTATGGAATAGTTCATATGAAAAAAGAATACACTTCCGAGTTTATCGGTACGTTCGCTCTAGTCTTTTTTGGTTGTGGTGCTGTTATTATTAATCAATTAAGCAATGGAGCTCTTGGCTTAATTGGTATATCGGTTGTATTTGGACTTGTTGTAATGGCTATGGTTTATACTTACGGCCATACTTCTGGTGCTCATATTAATCCTGCTGTTACTGTAGCGCTGGCTTTTTCAAAGCGCTTCAATAAAGAGGAAGTTCTGCCTTATATTGGTGCTCAATGTGCAGGAGCTATATCTGCAAGCCTAATTCATTTAATAATTCTTAAACCGCTATTCTTAATGCAGAACATTCCAGAAACAATGTCTTACGGAGTTACCCAGCCTTTAGATGGGAGCTTCCTAACAGCTTTTGTAGTAGAAGCCATTCTTACTTTCTTTTTAATGACCGTCATCCTGGGCTCCGCTGTCGACAAAAAAGCAGCTGGGAACTTTGCTGGCATAGCAATAGGTGCAACTGTGGCATTTCTAATTATGTTCGGCGGTCCGATCACAGGTGGTTCAATGAACCCGGCAAGAAGTCTTGGCCCAGCGATCGTCTCAGGTGAACTCTCTCACATCATTGCTTATTTAATCGGCCCAATTGCCGGGGCCGTTGGTGCAGTAGCACTTTACGATAAATTAAAGAGTTTGGATAAACAGACGAATCAAGAGTCCCGTAATGAACCGGATCTTGAACAGTCAACGAATTAATTGAAACTGAATATATGCTGTAAAGCTCAAGGTGATATCTATACCCGAAAAATGCGGGTTCTCGGCACTCCTAATCGCCGAGAATCGCGAAGTTCTCTGTCGGCAGTGAGCGCATCTGATCACGATACAGATGCGAATTGCTAAAGAAATCTCCGCGAGCAATCCGAAAATGACCGAGCGATTCATAATAGCGATTACAGGGCGTCGTTTTCTTGAAGAGCTTCTATAATCGCTCGATCGGATTGAGATTCGGAGCATATGGAGGAAGAAACACCACCGTGATGCGCGAATCCTCGAGGTACGCCTGGACGGCTTTCGATCGGTAATAGCGTGCGTTGTCGCAGATGACATCGTACTTGGCGAGAAAGGCGCGCTGGGCCTCCGGGTCGGCCTTGCCGGGAACGAGCTTGGGCTTCTTGTAGACGAACCCGAGGCGATGCAGCAAGGCCGTCATGCCGCTGGGGGTGTAGCTGACCTTGAACTCGGCTTCGACCCACGCCGCGATCTCCTTGGCCGAAAGGTACAGGTGTTCTTGCAGATGCAGGTCGAGCCGATCGAGCTGCGCGTCGCTCAACAGCACATCGCTGTCGCGGTACTCGACCCTGAGCAACTCCTCCAGTCCACCGGCGCGATAGCGCTTGAAGTGAGTGCGTACCGTATTGGGGGCGACCAGCAGGGCCTCGGCAATGTGGCTCGGCTCGCCAGCCGGACGCGAGCAGGATGACGGCTTTGATGCGATCGGGCTCACGCTGGTCACGCGTGCGCCGGTGCGCCGCCCGCAACTGCGTCAGTTCGTTCGATCTGAGCCTGTAGTCGACCATGGCGGCAATGATACGGTGCGCCAAGCCCTGCACGTCAAACGCCTGCGCCTGAGCGACCGGCGCGGCGGTGAGCTTGCGGTCACCGGCGTAATCGCCCGCGAGGTCGATCCGCCCGCTGGGGTCAAGCTCATCGTCTGGCGGCTGCTGAGCAACCGCCGCGTGGCCGATGCCGAGCTGATCGATTGGTACCGCGCGCGGCGCGAAATCGACCTGCTCTTCTTGGTCCTCAAGGAGGGTTGCCGTGTCGAGGCCCTGCAGCTGGGCACATCGAGCGCCTCGAGAATGCCTTGGCCTTGTTTCTCATCGTGGCCTGGCGCGTCGCTCGCTTGATGCGTCTGGGTCGCACGCTACCGGAACTCCAGGCCGCGCTGCTGTGCAGCCGTCGGGAATGGCGGGCCGCTTAACTCCGCAACAAGCAACGCCCACCCCAGGAACCCCCGACGCTCAACACCGTGATCCGCCTCATCGCCAAACTGGGCGGTTTCCTCGGACGCAAAGGCGACGGTGAACCGGGCATGAAGACCCTCTGGCTTGGCTTGCAGGGGGCGCGTGATTTCGTCGAAGGAATGGCGTTCGTTCAAGGACTTGAAACAAGGCACACGGATTTCTATTTAATGAGATGGCTCAAGCCCAGTGCAGATGAGCCAGAGGCATTCACAGGCAGCGGCGAATTAGGTGTATGTACAACAGGAGAGATGACCGGGCCAGCAAACGTGACCGTCATCACCAGCACCAGCGCCAGAACGGTACAAATCCGGTTCGATTTCCGTGCCCGATAGGACTGTAAACATGGCAAGTAATCTGACAACTTTACGCAATCTACTGTTACTCACCCTGGCATTGCTGGGGGGGATTGTTGCGGCGGCCTATCTGATATCGCCACGTAATGTAGATCCGGACCAACCGCTGCTGCATAGAATGGGCGGTGATTTTACCCTGCAAAGCCTCAGTGGACCGACTTCATTATCAGATTTCAAAGGCAAAGTGTCTGCACTCTACATCGGTTACACCCACTGCCCGGATGTCTGTCCTACATCCCTGGCGATTATGTCTCAGGCACTTAAAGACCTGTCCGTCGGAGAGCTGGAACAGGTACAGCCATTGTTTGTCAGCGTTGATCCCGAACGTGACACACCGGAGCGGCTGGCAGAATACAGCCAGTTCTTTCATCCTAAAATCATCGGCATGACAGGCACGAAGAAGGCCGTTGATCTGATGGTCAATCGCTATGGCGCCTTTTATCGCAAAGTGCAGATGAAAGATTCCGCCATGGGCTACGCTGTGGACCACTCATCTCGCATCTATCTGATTGATAAACAGGGACAGCTGAGCAAAACCCTGATGCACGGTACAATGCCCAATGAGGTGGTTGCTGAAATTCGTAAACTACTCTAATGGAAAAAATATGAAAAAACTGATCACGCTCCTGACCGCACTCACTCTGTCCAGCGCTGCTATGGCGGAAGTTCAGGTGTCCGATTCCTACGCCCGCGCCGTCCCTCCAGGCCAGCCAAATAGCGCCGCCTTCCTGACACTGAAAAACACCAGCGACGAGCAGGTTGCTCTGCAATCAGCCTCAAGTTCTGCCGCAGCCGTGGTCGAACTGCATGCTCATAGCCATGTTGACGGGGTTATGCAGATGCGCAAAATTCCACAGATAACCTTGAATGGTAATGAAAAAGTGGTTCTTGAACCGGGTGGTCTGCACATCATGCTGATCGGTCTGAACCAGGGTCTGATCACCGGTGAGCAGATCGATCTGACACTGAACTTCAGTGATGGCTCCACCCGAACACTGAATGTAGAAATCAAAGACGTGATGGCGGCGATGGAAGAAAAACACCATCACTAAGCCCTGACTCACAGCAAGAGATCTGAAAAAACGACAATTTTCGGTTTTTTTATTTGGCTATTACTTCCCTTCCAGACTGAACTGATTGGCAGTTAAAGGCTGTGTACCAAAACGCTGATGAAATGCCTCAATGAATAACCGTGGGCGTTCACGCCGCAGACACTGCCGGCCTGTGACGAGCCCTTCGATGACGGGCTCGGGAAGGTCGCCGGGTTCTCACTGCACGCTGGTGTCGCAGCAGGCGCAGATGAACGCCAGAAGCTCGAGCGGCTGTGTCCCTACATCAGCCGGCCGGTCATCTCGGAGCAGCGCCTGTCGCTCACGCCGAACGGCAACGTTCGCTACCAGGCTAAAAGACGCCGGACCGAGACGGCACGACGCACGTCATCTTCGAACCACTGGATTTCATCGCCCGGCTGGCAGCCCTGGTGCCCAAGCCGCGGGTGAACCTGACCCGCTTCCCCGGCGTGTTTGCGCCAAATAGCAAGTACCGCGCGCGGGTGACCCCGGCCAAGCGGGGCGGGGGAGGCCAGCATGCCACGACAGCGGATCCGGAGGAGCGGACACCGGCCGAACGCCGCGC
>JBGSKP010000316.1:0-2440 GCA_041741175.1 Thiocapsa sp.
GCTCGACACCCTGCTCGGACGCAACGGCGTGCGCCTCTCGGGCGGTCAGCGCCAGCGCCTGGCCGTCGCGCGCATGGTATTGACTGACCCCAAGGTCGTGATCCTCGATGAGGCGACATCCGCACTCGACGGCGAAACCGAAGGCCGGCTCCACGCCGCACTGAATGCGTTTCTGCATGGGCGAACAACCATCATCATCGCGCACCGTCTGAGCGCCGTGCGCCAGGCCGACCGGGTCTATGTGCTGGAGGATGGGCTGGTCGCCGAGCAGGGTCGCCACGACGAGCTGATCGCTCGCGATGGACTCTATGCGACCCTGTACGGACGCCAGGCCGGGTAGTCCCGGTCCGCATCACACAGTCAACCGATGAGCGCCCGTCGATTTGCCCGGCTTCGTGCGCCTGCACACGCGCCACAACTATCGCTCCCCCACGGGATCGCCCGCGTCATGCGCCGCCACCTGCCCTGCGACTTCGAGCCCGCCAACCCCCGGCCCGGACTGGGCGTGGGCGTCCACCCCTATCGCGAGGCCGACGATCAAGCCAGGCACCTAGACCAGGTCCGCGGGTACCTGATCTCGCTCGGATTCTCGCCCGAGGAGATCGTCATCCTGTCGTTGCGCGGTGTCGATCAGTCGCCGCTCTGGACACACTTGCGCATCGGCCGCCATGCCATCCGCCGCTTCACCGGCAAATATCAACCCGACGGCGGGCAGATCGAGACGGACGGCGACATCACACTCGACAGCCTCTATCGGGTCAAGCGTCAGGACGCCCCCGCGGCCATCCTGGCCGATGTCGAGGATCGGAAGACCCCGGAACGATTCGACCGATTGCTCTATTGCGGGATGGGGCCGGCGACGGTGCGATTGGATGTGTTGGTCAGAGCCGGGAGCGGAATCGGGAAGCGGTTGGGGCTCGCGTATTGGCACAAGACTCTCGTCGCAGAGCGAAGTATGGGGCTCGACAACAACCGCCGATCGGAGATCCACGGTTTGCCGCCCCAAGCGAGGCGGTAGCCGGACCGCACCGCGGGCTGAGTCGGCGGGAATGCCCGCGCAGAACGGACGCGGCCATGGCCAAGGGCGTTTCCGAGCAACAGAAGGGCCAGTTGGAGATCAACACGTGCTGTAGATCAATTCACCCGTGCCCTTAAGGTGATTTCCGGGATCGGATCTACCTGTGTGTAGGGGCGAATTCATTCGCCCCTACAGTCCCAACAGCTCTTCCGGGCATGCGGAGTCGGGATGACCATTCACGGAAATCGCCTAAACTGTTTCTTCGGACGTACCGTTGATAGCGCATCGTCGGAACCTGGCGACGGAGCGGAGTATCCAGGCAACGCTCCGGTCTCGGCCTGTGACGTTCTGCACTGGACGCCCTGACGGTGGCGACTTCGGTCGTTCTCAGGCTACCTTTGGGCGAGACTGCAAGCAGTCTCGTGCAGGAGGCTGGGTGTGCTATCTAGAACAGGTTCGCTCCGGCAGACAGTGGAGGATTTCATCTATCGAACTCACAAAAGAGATTGTTGCCCAATCACGTATCATCGCTTTATGATTCCACATTGTTCGATGTACTGGAATCGACTGAGCCGGACGATTGGATAACGGAGTTCGGCGAGGACGGCGAGCGCTGTTCATATCCCGCACCGTTAAATGACTCTGGCTTTTTTGAAGATTTCTTTGACCATGAGCCTGCTCAAGTCTCGAAATTTTGGCATCTGGTTAATCAACGGCTCGCACGCGCCGCATGAAGCCTTTTGCGTTGACAACCACTCCAAGCCGAGCCCACACCGCGCCGCTGAGCTTGGCGTATTGTCTCTGGCTTCCTAATACGTGCAGGAGCCATTGATCAATAATGGTGTTTCACATCAATGCCTGCTCGGTTCAGGCAGCTTCCCGATGCGCTACCGGCTGGTTGAGCCGCGAGTTCGGATGACAGACCTTAGCTTTTACGTACGGCCGCAATTGAGTAAACTGTCACCGGAACTGCGAACTGCCGAGCTTGTGCCTATATGAGGTATAGACCACAGTTTCTGCGGATTTTGGGCAAAATTTATTTGGGACTGACTACGGTTTCTCAAGGCTGAGCAAGCACAGAGTATAGTTTCGCGATTCAATCAGAAACAATCGTGATCCGTCCCCGGTTTCCCCTCCAAGCCGTGCCTGGCGCGGACCGACACCGTGGTCGATTATCCGGGTCGCTACAGCCATCGCATCGCGCTGTCGGACCGCCGTCTGTTGGACTTCGACGGGGCGTCGGTGCAGCTGAGCTACATGGACTACCGCGACGGCGATCGGCGCAAGGTGATGACCCTCACCGCGGAGGAGTTGCTCCGTCGCTTCCTGCTGCATGTCCTTCCGAAAGGGTTCATGCGGGTGCGCCACTTCGGTTTCCTGGCCAACCGCTGTCGGGCGCGGCGCTTGGCCGAGATCCGCACG
>JBGSKP010000317.1:0-6773 GCA_041741175.1 Thiocapsa sp.
GGCAAGACCACCCTGGTGCAGGTCATCCTGGGACTCTATACGCCGGGCTCCGGCGTCTCGCGGCCCAGAGACAGATTCATGCGAACGCTATCGTTGAACAGCGCCGGCTGCTGCAGCACGGTCGCAACGTGATCGCGCACCACGTCCATGCCGATCCGCTCCACCGGCACCCCGTCGAAGCGCACCACGCCGGAGCCCGGCGAATAGAGTCCCAGGATGACCTGCACCAGGGTGGTCTTGCCGCCGCCGCTGGCACCGACGAAGGCGACCTTCTCCCCGGCGCTGATCGCCAGCGAAATCCCGTTCAGGATCGGTGGGCCGTCGCCGTAGGCAAAGTGAATGTCGTCCAGGGCCACCGAGACGGTGTCTTTGCCGACAAAGGGATCCACCGCATGCGGGTAGTCAGGCTCCAGGTCGATCGCGATCAACCGGTTGAGCCGGTTCAGCGCCGCCTGCGCGGCATGATAGGAATACTGGATCCCGAGCACCGTCTGAACCGGCGTCATCATGTACCAGAGATAGGCGAAGACGGCGAGCATCTGACCGATCGACAGACCGGAGAAGAGGACCATCAACATCGCCAGCGAGCGGAAGATATCGAAACCGAACAGCAGGATCAGAAAGGACAGCCGATTTGCCGCATCGCTCTTCCAGGTGAAGGCGGTGGCAAAGTCGCGAATATCGCGCGCATGCTCGATGGTGCGACCGATGTAGAAGCCCTCGCGGTTCCCCGCACGGATCTGCTGAATCGCGTCCAGGGTTTCGGACAACGATTCCTGAAAGGCCTGAAAGGCGGTCATCTCGCGCTTCTTCAGCTCGGCGACTTTGCGGCCGAACACCGTCGTCGCATAGATCACCAGCGGATTGAGCAGGATGATGAACAGGCCGAGCTGCCAGTTCATCCAGAGCAGGACGATCGCCGTGCCGATGATGCTGAGCACCGCCACCAGAAAACTGCTGGTTGCGCCGCCGACAAATTTGTCCACGGTATCCAGATCGGTCACCAGATGCGAGGCGACGGCGCCGCTGCCGAGGGTCTCGTACTCCGCCATGGACACCCGCTGCAGGCGCATCAGCAGCTCTCGGCGCATGCGATAGATGACGTCTTTGGACACGCGGGTAAACTGGCGGGCCTGCAGCACGCCGAGCGTCACGCCGATCAAACGCATGATCAGCGTCAGCAGGAGAATCGCAAAGATCGACAAGATCGGCCCATGCCAGGGGTCGGGAAAGATCCGGTTGATCCACGCGACCATCACGCCGGGCTTATCCAGCAGCACTTCATCCACCAGCAGGGGCATAAGCAGTGGCAGGGGCACGCTGACCAGCGCGCCGAGCACGGCCAGGAGATTGGCGAAGATCAGCTCGCGCCGATGGTTCAAGGCCATGCGGGTCAGCTCGCGCCAATCGTAAGGGCGGTTGCGCCGTGCGGTGGTCAGGTCGGGGCCATCGAAAGTCATCGCCGACACCCGCGACGGCGCACGCCAACCGCTGAGCTAACGCTTGAGCAGGACAACACGTAGCCTGGACGCACTGTCCCGCTCGCTGATTTCCGTAACGATGTCGAGAAAGATCGCTGCAACCTCTGGATCACGCGTTTGCAGCAGATCGAAATCCTGAAAAATCAGGATCAGGGGGAGATGTTCCGCCCCTCTATGCCCATCCGCCGGATCCGGCAGGGTTCCCATGAGCGCATCGGCTAGGGCATCCCAGTTGAACCCGAAATAAGCCGGGAAAACACAGCCTTGGTAGAGCGCATGCAGCAGCGTCTGTTTGTCGAAGACAGGCGCGCGGTCAACGATCACGGCGCGATGGCCCTCCAGCTCCAACCCCGCGACGAGGTCGGCAACAGGGCGGTCGGTAGGCAGTTCCAGGACGGCCGGGCGCGCGGTCAGAATCGTCTCGATCTGCGCATAGAGCGGCATCATTCGATCCTCTTGAATGTTCGATAGTGATCCGGCGTGTAATAGATCTCGCCGCCTGCGCCGATGACAAGCCGTTGTGGACCGACATCGCGCAGTCCGGGCGTTCGCACGACATATTCCCGGTAGTATCCGCGCTGCTGTTTCGGCAAACGCCCTTCACGGTTCTGGAACGGGCTGCCGTCGTTGTGGTGCGCGTCGTGATCGCCGCGCTCGATGCGCGCGAGCACGGGGCGCAGATCCATGTATCCGCGATAGGCGATCCGGCCGTCGCGATCCTCGATCCGCACGTCCCGAATGATCAGCGGGGTTGCGCGCTCCGGCGTCGAGGCGCCCTGCGGCGCCTGGGCCGATCGGTCGACGATATCGGCAAGGTACGGATATCCGAACACAATGGCAGCGATGAGGATGCCGAACAGCACGAGTCTCTGAATCATTCCGGGTGTCATCTGGTCGTATCGGGCCTTTGCGGCTCAGTTGCTCAGTGTTGATGACTCAGAATCATCGTGATCCTGGTGTTTCCATGCAACGCCCGTTGGGCCGATCATGGGAGCCGATCGGTGAGGTGTTGTTCGTCACTCCGGTCACTTCGGCGGGCGACGTGCGTATCAGGCCATCCTGGCCTGATACGGTCAGGGCTGGAAGCCCTGACTACGCCTGGCACGCGCGCTGCCGGCCGGGATAACGAACAAGCCCGATCGGTGGCATCCCGCACATCCATGCAGCGCAAGGTCTGACGCATGCTCGACATCCTGACCGCAGGCATCATCCTCGGCCTCTCAGCGGGTCTCGCACCGGGACCGCTGCTGGCCCTGGTCATCGCCGAGACGCTGCAGCATAACGTCGCAGCCGGGATCAAGGTCGCGATCGCCCCGCTCGTCACCGACCTGCCCCTCATCCTCGTGACCCTGATGGTGTTGTCGCAGTTGGTCGACGCAGGGCCGGTGCTCGGCCTGATCTCGATCGTCGGCGGAGTCTTCCTGCTCTTCCTGGGTTACGAGAACCTGCGCTCGACAGGCATCCTCGTCGATCAGCCACCGCAACAACGGGCGAGTTCGCTGATGAAAGGCGCACTGGCAAACGTCTTGAGTCCCTACCCCTATCTGTTCTGGTTCACGGTCGGCGCACCCATGCTGGCGAAGGCGATGCGGCTGAGCCCGGTCGCGCCGTTGCTCCTTCCAGTACTCTTTGTGGCGAGCTTTTACGCCTGCCTGGTCGGCTCGAAGATCCTGCTCGCAATCCTGGTCGGGCGATCAAAGACCGCCCTGAACAGCCGTGTGCTGACCCTTGTGTTTCGACTCATCGGCGTGCTGATGTGTGTGCTGGCGTTCGGTCTGCTCCGGGATGGGCTGGCGCTGCTGAGCGGTGTCCAGGCCGCCGCCTGACGAAGCCTTCTCGGCGCGCAAGGGCCGACTGCAAATCTGGATCGCGCTGTCAGGCGACGGACTCCAGACCCGGCGCGGTATCCAACTCGTCGTTGGCGGGCAGCAGTGCATGATCGACATAGCGATAGCCGGGGCGCCGGATGTCGTTGCGCACGCGACGATACAGATGCCAGACCCGCCAGGCATAGGCAATGAGGCCGCTATAGGTGGTCCAGATCTCGCGCAGACGCCGCGGATAAAAGACCCAGGCCGATTCGAGCGGCAGGCTCGGGCGGCGCTCCGTACGAACCTTGCGGCGGATGAATCCGCCCTGCAGCGGGTGGACCCGCTCGAACCGGATACAGCCATAGAACTCTAGTGCAATCTCCATAATCCGCTTTGGGTTGCGGTGGAAGGTCGCAGCCCTGCGCATCAGGGTTTCCAGATGATCCATCGCGTAATAGCTATCCCAGGCCTGGGTGTACACCGCCTGCCAGGCGGCTGCGCTCATACGCGGATGGGTCGTGCAGACATGCTCCAGATCATAGCGATTCAGATCCGGCTCCAGCGGCGCGCCACGGGCATGCAGGGCCTGGTGATCAGCCGAGCCGGGCAGCGGCGTCAGACAGAAAAACTCCAGGATATCCAGCGGCAGCTCGCGCTTGATCGTCTCGATGTCCTTCAAGATGCGCTCCGGTGTGTCGTCCGGAAAGCCCAGAATGTAGCCACAATAGGTGGTGACGCGCTGCTGCTGCCAGGCGAGCAGCATGTTGCGGTAGTTGGCGATCTTGTTCTGTTTTTTGTGCGCCGACTTCAGATTATCTGCGTTGACGCTCTCCAGACCGATAAAGACTCGGGAGACACCGGCAGCGCGGGCCTTGGTCACGAAGCCCGGCAGTGTATGGCACATGGTATCGACTTGAATGGTGAAGTTGAGCTTCACCCCGAGTTCTCGGCGCAGCGCGGCGATCCGGTCGAAGATCGGCTCCCAGTTGCGATTGCGCGCAAAGTTGTCGTCGGTGATGAAATAGTGCCGGATGCCGTGGACCAGATTGGCGCGCAGCAAACGCTCGATATCGTCCGGATCACGAAAGCGTGACTTGCGGCCCTGAACGTTGATGATGGTGCAGAAGCTGCACAGGAAGGGACAGCCGCGCCCCGCATCGAAGGTGCCCGGCATGGGCGCGTAGCGCTGCGCAACCTCCGGCGGCAGATAGGGCATGGTCTGACCTTGCAGACCCGGCAGCTCGGCCATGTGGTTGTACAGCGGCTCCAGACGTCCGGAATAGGCCGCCCGCAGCAGGTCATTGAAATGCGCCTCCGCCTCGCCGGCAAAGAGGCTGATCCCAAGCGCCATCGCCTCCTTGAGCTCCGGTGGCACCTCGGGAAGCATCGCCAATGAGCCACTGACATGAAAACCGCCCATCGCGACCTGCACACCGGCCGCGCGAAAGCGTCGCGCAAGATCCATGGCGCGCGGAAACTGATTGGACTGCACGCCCACCAGACACACCAGACCCTGTCCGCCATGGCGTTGCATACGGCTAATGATCCGCTGCACCGGCACCAGGGTATTGGTTTCGTCATAGGCGTTGATGTCGATCTCGACGTCGTCGCCCAGAACCTTCGACGCCGCGGCCGAGCGCGCCAGTCCGTAGAGGCTCGCCAGTGAATTGGATGGAATCCACGCCTTGACCCACTGGATCACATAGCCGTCGTCGTCGTAATGAGACGGCTTGATCAATTCCAACTGAAAGCGGATCGCTGGCGGATGGTTGCGACGCATGCTGGCCCCTCGTCGACGGGTAAAGGGATCACTGTTGAAGACCTAAACCTCCCGGCCCAGGCGCCGGGCAGTTCAGCCGCCGGGCACCTCAGGCAGGCGAGGCTAGAACCGGGGAAGTCAATTCAGTTGTCCGATGGTGCGGTCTGCTCCCGATGCTAGTCCGGATGACAAAGCTGGGCAAGCACCCCGCCAGGCCGGCTGCGGCGGCCCAGGTAATCCGGCGCGCTGCCCGCTGCGGCGCGCGGGACTACAACCCCCGCCGTGTCCCGTGGCATGATCCGTAGCCAGATCGACCGGACATCATTCCGATGCGCCGGCAGTACGGGGTGCTGACGATGTGGAGCAGGATCAACTCGGAGTCCGCTTTCGACCGCGCTGTACGCGACCATGACGAGGCCGTCGCCGCATGCGGGCTCGCGGTCTGGGTCGGCACCGAGCCGACCTTTACCGACCGCTTCTCCGAGTCCCCCGAATGGCTGAGCGCGGCCTTAGGCGACGATAAGGCAGCCCGCGCCGAGCAACTCCTGTGTGCGCTGCAAAAGCGTCTGGGGGGCGTGGTCTTGCGCACCCTAGGCCGACTCTATCCGGGGGAGAACCAGCCGCGCTGGAGCCTGGGTCTCTACGCGCGACGCGACGGCGACGCGATCTGGTCAGGACCACCTGACCCCGGCATTGGAGTCAGCCTCGACGAGATCGGCGCGACCGCTCCGGATCTCAATGCGTTTCGGACCAGTCTCTGCGCCGGTCTGCAGGCGATCGGTTACGGCGCGCGCGATTGCATGGACGCGCAGCGTGATCTGAAGGTGGTCGCACTCTGCCCGGACGGGGATGACTCGATTCCGCTCAATGATCCGCCCCTGGATCCGTCGAGCCCGTCGCACGCGGACAGTGGGGGCGCCGATACGCCGCAGACCGAGGATCTGCCCTGTCTTATTATCAGCGACATGGATTGGCAGGGCGCCAAGGTGGCCCGCATCAGTCTGCCCGACTGCGGGACGGTCGCGCGTTTCATGCTCTGCCTTCAGGCCATCGGCACGGCGGCGACCGACAGCGGTCTGTCCAGCCTGGTGCTGACCGGCCACCCGCCGCCGGTGGATGCGACGGTGTCCTGGACCACGATCACGCCCGATCCGGCGGTTATCGAAATCAACATGGCCCCCTATCCGAACGTGACCGAACTACTCGCGGCCACCCGTACCCTGTATGCGGCAAGTGCCGAGTTGGGGCTCGCCCCCTATCGGCTGTACTACAACGGCTCGGTCGCGGACTCCGGTGGCGGCGGCCAGATCACGCTCGGCGGAGCCAGCCCGCAGGAGAGCCCTTTTTTCGTTGTTCCGCGGCTGCTGCCCCGCCTGGTGCGCTACCTGGACCGGCACCCTGCACTGTCCTATCTGTTTGCCCACGATCATATCGGCGGCTCGGGACAGGCGGTGCGCGCGGACGAACGCGGGCGAGATGCCTTCGGCGAACTGGGTCTCGCGCTCGCCCTGCTGGAGCGCGGACCCACACCCGACGCCGAGACTTTATGGGCCGGCCTGTCGCATCTGTTGACCGATGCGACCGGCAACAGCCACCGCGCCGAGCTCAATATCGAGAAGCTCTGGAACCCTCATGTGCCCGAACGCGGGAAGCTTGGCCTGGCCGAATTCCGCGCCCTGCGCATGCAGCATTCGCCCGAGCGCGCCGCAGCGCTGGCGGCGC
>JBGSKP010000318.1:0-10252 GCA_041741175.1 Thiocapsa sp.
CCCGCCGCCCCATGCGGTCACCGCGGATCCCGCCGCCGCGGCGGATCATCCCGAGCTGCTGGAGACGATGGGCGTCTATGTCTTCGATCGTCGGTTCCTTCTGACGGAAATGGCGCGCCTGGACGCGCTGCGCTCCACGGCGGGGACGCCCGGCGATTCGGATCTGGCACTCGATATTATCGCCCCCGTAACGGCGACCAACCGGGTGCTCGCGTACCGCTTCGGGCAGGCGCGAGGCCGCGTGACCCCGGATCGCTACTGGTGCGATCTGGCCTCGATCGACGCCTACTATCAGGCCAACATGGCCCTGTTGCGCGCTGCCCCGCCCCTGGACCTGTACCAGTCCGACTGGACGATTCACACCTATCAGGGCCAGTATCCGCCGGCGCGCACCGTGCCGGGCGAGACCAGCGGAAACGAGGGCATCTTCGTGAACTCGATGTTGGCCGCAGGCACCGTGATCAGCGGCGGTGGGGTCAACCATTCGGTTCTGTTTCCGAAGGTGCGGGTCAATGACGGGGCGATCGTCGAGGCATCCATCCTGTTCAACGGTGTTGTCGTCAGCGCGGGCGCGCATCTGCGCAACTGTATCGTCGAGAAGGACGTGGTGATCCCGCCGAAGACGCGGATCGGGTTCGACCTGAAGGCGGACCGGGAGCGTTTCACCGTCTCCGAGCAGGGCGTCGTGGTGGTGACCAGGGTGAATTCCGATTAAACCGTCGCAGGCCAAGTCGTGCGGCCAGACGTTCAGGGCAGTGGAGCCCGATGCACTGCGCGGCGTCTACACCGCGTTACGCGCTTGCTTCGGACCCCAGCGGTGGTGGCCGGCCGAGACGCCGTTCGAGGTGATGGTCGGTGCCATCCTGACCCAAAATACCGCCTGGACGAACGTTGAGCAGGCGTTGACGCGTTTACGCTCGCGCATCCCGCTCTCGGCGCAGGGGATCCTGTCGCTGGATGGGCCGTCACTGGCCGATGCGCTGCGTCCGTCGGGCTATTTCAACATCAAGGCGCAGCGGTTGCGGGGTTTCTGCGAGGCGTATGTCGAGGCCGGCGGTTTGACGGCGCTCGCTGCGCGCGGGACGCCGGAGCTGCGGGCCTGGCTGCTGTCGATCAAAGGGATTGGACCTGAGACCGCGGACGACATCCTGCTCTACGCCTTCGACCGCCCGGTTTTCGTCGTCGATGCCTATACGCGACGGATCTTCGCCCGCCTCGGCATGTTGGACCGGGGGCCGCCGGACAGCGCTCAGTCGGGCAAAAAGATGGGCTACGAGCCGATTCGTCAGACCTTCGAGCAGGCACTCGGTCCTGACGTTGAACTGTTCAAGGAGTACCATGCGCTGATCGTGTCTCAGGGCAAAACAGTCTGTCGTCAACGCCCGCTGTGTGGTCGGTGTGCACTGCGCGGGGACTGCGCCTCGGCCCTGGCGAGCCAGCACTGATTCGGCATCGTGATTCATGATGTGGCCTGCAGGCGTCCGGCAATTACGCCGCACCGGGCCACGCGCATCAGAAGAGCCTTAATGATCGAGCTTCGTACCTACGTCTTTATCGATTCGCTGCAGCCGCAACTGGCCGAGTACCTCGGGACGGTCTCGCAGGGCTTCCTGCCGGTGCCGGGCGATGCCTGTCTCTGGCTGGAAGTGGCCCCGGGTATGGCAGTGCATCGGCTGACCGACATTGCGCTCAAGGCGACGCGCGTGCATCTGGGTCAGCAGGTGGTGGAACGCGCGTTCGGATCCATGGTGATTCACCATCGCGATCAGAGCGATGTCATGGATGCCGGCCGGGCGGTTTTAAATGCGCTCAAAGCCACCGAGAGCGCCCGCAAGACCTGTCGAATCGCCTGGAAGGAGACGATCCGTTCGATCACCCCCGACCATGCCGTGCTGATCAACCGGCAGGATCGACGCGGGTCCATGATCCTGCCCGGTCAGAGCATGTTTTTCCTGGAGACCGAGCCCGCTGGCTATGTCGTCTATGCCGCCAACGAGGCGGAGAAGGCGTCAAACGTCACGCTGATCGATGTGCGCGCCGTCGGCGCTTTCGGGCGGCTCACCCTTGCCGGACGCGAGGCCGACATCGACGCGGCCGGCCAGGCCGCCATCGCGGCAATCCAGGGTCTTTCCCGAGTCTGACGCTGCGCGCAGGCTTCAACGCAATCGATTCATCAGCCCATGCCGAGACTCGACAACACGAGCTTCTATCTGGATTCACTCACCTCGCACGGCGAGACCGCCAAGGGCGTGCAGTGGCAGTCCACTCACAGCCAGGAGCAGCGCTTTGCCGTGCTGCGCCAGCTTCTGCCCGATGATCTCTCCGAGCTGACCCTGGTGGATGCCGGCTGTGGGTTCGGCGATCTGTATCGCTACCTGGAGCGGCGCAATGCGGCGCCCGGACGCTATATCGGACTGGATGTGATGACGCCGATGGTCGAGGTCGCGCGGCGGCGCACCGGATGCGAGATCCGCGTGTGCGACGTGCTGAACGATCGCTTGCCCGCCGCCGATTACTATCTGTGCAGCGGCGCCATGAATAACCTCACCCGTGAGGAGACCTGGCGGTTCGTCCGTCATTGCTTCGCGGCGTCCACCCGGGGTTTCATCTTCAACCTGCTGAAGGGCACCGATGGGCCGGGCAGCTACAATTATCAGCAGCCCCGCGATCTGGCCGCGTTCGCACTGGAGCTGGGTGCCGAGACGCGGCTGGAAGAGGGCTATCTCAGCGGCGACTTCACGATGGCCTTTCTCAAGGGCGCGAGGTCGGCAGAATGACCGACCGGATCCCGGCTTGTTGGCGCAGGTGATTGGATGCTTCAACTCATCGCCATCGCCGCCGGTGGTGCATTGGGCGCGCTGGCGCGCTACGGGATGTCCAATGGCGTTTATGCGCTCCTGGGGCGCGACTTTCCCTGGGGTACCCTGGCGGTCAATCTGCTTGGCTCGTTTCTGATGGGGCTGCTGTTCGTTCTGTTTCTGGAGCGACTGAGTCTCGGGCCGGAATGGCGTGGCGCGGTCTTGATCGGATTTCTCGGTGCCTTCACGACCTTTTCCACCTTTTCGATCGAGACACTGAATCTGTTGGAGAGCGGGGCAATGCTGGCGGCCTTTCTCAATATGGTTGTCAGCGTCTGGCTCTGCGTTCTCTTGTGTTGGGCGGGCATAATCCTCGCGAGGTCACTATGAGTCGACGCGATGCCGTGATGGTTCGGGTTTATCTGTCCGAGTCCGACCATGCGCTCAAAGCGCTACTGAAGTGTCTGCACGATGAGCTGAAGGTCCGCGGGGTGACTGTGGTGCGCGGGATCGAGGGTTATGGCGTATCCGGCAAGCTGCACGCCGCCTCGTTGGTCGATCTGTCGCTGGACCTGCCGTTGATCGTCGAGTTTTTCGACCGGCCCGAGAAGGCCGCGATCGCAATCGCCCGCATCGAACACGTTGCGGGTCCAGGCCATATCGTGTCCTGGCCGGTTACCGTCGAATCAGAGGATTAGCGATGTTAGATCCACGCTTGTTGCGGACCCAATTGTCCGAGGTCGCCGCGCACCTGGCGCGGCGCGGGATGGTCCTGGACACCGCACGCATCGAGTCGCTGGAGTCCGAGCGCAAGGCCCTCCAGGTCGAGGTGCAGGCGTTGCAGAACCAGCGCAACACGCGCTCCAAGGCGATCGGTCAGACCAAGACTTCGGGTGCCGATATTGCGCCCTTACTCGCCGAGGTGTCCGATCTGGGGACGCGACTTAAAGCGGCCGAGTCGCGTTTGGACGCCATCCAGGGGGCGGTCGAGGAGATCGGCTCAGGTTTGCCGAATCTGCCCGATGCGAGCGTTCCAGACGGTCGCGACGAGCGCGACAATCGCGAGGAACGCCGCTGGGGCGAGCCACCGACGTTTGATTTCCAGCCCAGGGATCATGTGGATCTGGGTGCATTCACCGGTTGGATGGATTTTGACAGTGCGGCCAAGCTCACCGGCTCGCGCTTCGTGGTGCTCTGCGGCCCGCTGGCGCGCCTGCACCGGGCGTTGATCCAATTCATGCTCGATACCCATACCAACGAGCATGGTTATACCGAGCTCTATGTCCCGTATCTCGTCAATGCAGAGAGTCTCTACGGGACCGGACAACTGCCCAAATTCGAGCAGGATCTGTTCAAGGTTCCCGGCGAGCGCGATCTATATCTGATCCCGACCGCCGAGGTACCGGTCACCAACCTGGTGCGCGACGTTATCCTGGAGGCTGCCGATCTGCCGCGCAAATGGGTGGCCCACACGCCCTGTTTTCGCAGCGAAGCCGGCTCTTACGGCAAAGACACCCGCGGCATGATCCGCCAGCATCAGTTCGAGAAGGTCGAGCTGGTCCAGGTTGTCCGTCCGGAAGACTCGCTGCACGCCCTGGAGGTCCTGACCGGCCATGCCGAGAGCATCCTGCAGCGTCTCGGGCTGGCCTATCGTGTGGTCAGCCTCTGCGCCGGTGACCTGGGATTCTCGTCGCGCAAGACCTATGACCTCGAGGTTTGGTTGCCCGGTCAGCAGGCCTATCGCGAGATCTCCTCCTGCAGTCACTTCGGTGACTTCCAGGCGCGTCGGTTGCAGGCGCGCTGGCGCAATCCGGAAACCGGCAAGCCCGAGCTGCTGCATACGCTCAACGGCTCCGGGCTGGCGGTCGGGCGTACCCTGGTCGCGCTGTTGGAGAACTATCAGAAGGCCGACGGCCGTATCCTGATCCCACCGGTCCTACGCCCTTATCTGGGGGGGCAGGACGTGTTGGGATAAAGCCTGAGACGGTGTTTGGCCGTTGACGGTGCGTCGTTTGCACGACACCGACCGGTCCGGCCGGTGGGCACTGATCGCATGCGTGGCCCCTGGTCGGACCGATTGCCCTGTTGATCCTAATGGCATTGGACAGCAGCCCCGGAGAGAACCGGTTTGGGTGTCATCCGAAACTGAGCCAATCCTAGGCGGGTGGCGGGAACGACGTCAGGTGACCTTGGGCGTCGAGCGTCCAGCGCGTGCCATCGGTCGCTACGATACCCGTTTCAAGACGCCAGCGTTCGGGTAGCGGCCGGGGCAGGGCGAGCATGCCGCCACTCGGGGTATCGAGCAGGGTCATCTCCAGTCGCCCGTTGATGGGCTCCTTGATCTCCACGCGGACCCTCCAGCAGCCGTTCCATTCGCGGTAAAAATCAAACCCCAGATCGACTGGGCCGACCAGCTCGGTCAGGACGGCGCGGATCAGATTGCGCGCGATGTTCACGCGTCGCCGCAGGTCGGTCAACGGGGTCGGCAGCGGTTCCGGTGTCATTGTGGTCTTGATCCCATGTGTTGGCGCCGTGGCGCGATTGCCCAGTTTAACCAAGCCTGATCCAATCCCGTCAGGTTCCGTTCACGTTCCGCTGCACGCCGGCCCCCGGGCGGTTTTGACTGCCGGGCCGATTCTTGGCCCCGATACTGCTGAACAATCCCTGCGGACTCGGATAGCCGAGTGGAGATGAGGGTGTTTTCGCCCGACGCGCCTGTGAAGGGCAGGAAGGCTGGAGGCCCGTGCCTATGGGCTGGCGCGAAAGCTCGACCCACTGCTGGTCAACACGGTCGTCGCTGCGTCGGTTCACCGATGCGCGGATCGCGCTCGGCCGCGTCGGCAGCAGCCTGCCGACAGAGGCGCACCTCGCCTTCCAGTTGGCGCATGCGCAGGCTCGGGATGCCGTTCACCTGCCGTTGGATGGCGATGCGATCTCCGCGCAGCTCGACGCGCGCGCTCTGGAGGCGATACGTCTTCGGAGTGTAGCTCCGGATCGCCTCGACTATCTGAAGCGCCCGGACCTTGGCTGAAGCGCCCGGACCTTGGACGTCGGCTGAACGACAGCTCGCAAGCCTTATTGGCGGAGCGGGCGATGGCGCTCGGGGAAGGGCTGGATGCGGTCTTCGTGATCGCCGATGACCTCTCGGCCCGCGCGATCCACGAGAATTCCATTCCATTGCTGGATTGTGTCCTTCCCGAGTTCTTGAGCGCAGGCTGGCGGATTGGCCCCATTCCGATCGTCGAGCAAAGTCGGGTGGCGATCGGCGACGAGATCGGTGAAATACTGAAGCCCGAGATCCTGGTTATGCTGATCGGGGAGAGACCGGGCCTTAGCTCACCGGATAGCCTGGGGATTGATCTGACCCATGATCCGCGGGTCGGGAAGACAGATGCGGATCGCAACTGTCTGTCCAATTTCCGAGTGGCCGGGCTGAGTCATGCGTCGGCGGCACACAAGCTGCGCTATCTGTTGGAGCGGTCGCGCCGACGCGGAGGTTCGGGGGTTTCACTGAAGGAGGAAGCCGATGAGGTGCCGCGTCTGGTCGGGGCTGGTGACGGCGCTGGCGAGGCGGTCAACTTTCTCTTGCCGCCGGCAGCTGTTTGAAGACTCCTGCGATCGATGCACCGGCCGATGCGCCAGTTGACATACCGATTCGGTGCGGCCAACCGCGGGAGTCCTTGACAGGCTTTACTCGCCCAACTGCGTCGCGTCGGCGCTTGACTTGAGCTCGAAGACGCCGCGATACAGCACACCGGCGATCGCCGCGCCGATCAGCGGACCGACCCAGAACAGCCAAAGCTGGCTCACCGCCAGACCTTGTCCGCCGGTGAGCAGCGCCAGGGCGGGTCCGGTGCTGCGCGCCGGGTTGACCGAGGTATTGGTGATCGGGATCGAGATCAGGTGGATCAGGGTGAGTGCCAGGCCGATTGCGAGCCCGGCGGCAACGCCGGTTGCACTGCTGCGCGGTTCGGTGACGCCGAGGATGATGAAGAGGAACATCATGGTCATCACGATCTCCGTCACGAGACCGGTCACCATGCCGTAACCCTGGGGCGAGAGCTCGCCATAGCCGTTCACGGCCAGGCTGTTTGCGGCCAGCTCGAACGTCGCCTGGCCTTCTTTATAGATCCCCATGTCCTGGGCGATGTACCAAATCAGGAAGGCGGCAATGGTGGCGCCGATGACCTGAAAGATCACGTAGACGGGTAACTCGGCGAAGGGAAACCGCCCACCCACGGCCAGGCCGAAGGAGACGGCTGGATTCAGGTGGCAGCCGGAGATATGTCCGATCGCGTAGGCCATGGTGACGACAGTGAGGCCGAAGGCCAGGGAAACGCCCAGATAGCCGATCCCGACATCGGGGACGCCAGCCGCAAAGACAGCGGCACCGCAACCGCCGAGTACAAGCCAGAAAGTGCCGATCAGCTCGGCGAATGCACGGGTCATCAATGGCATGAAAATGTCCTCATCCTGTTGAATTGAAATTGAACCGCGAATCTTAATAACAATGTCAGGCGAAATCGAACATTTCCGACGTATAAGCTCATCTGTTCCGAGCAGCATACTCTTCGGCCGATCGACCCTGCCCGATTCGGGTGGTTTCTCTGGTTAGAGCATCACCGGTTCACGGTGCCACCCGGCGGGCGTGTGGACCAGGATCTCGCCGCGGTCCGGATGCCATTCGGCGAGCACTTGGCGTTCGGCCGCCCGCCCCTCGATTGACAGGCGATGATCGTTCGGTCGGTGGGTGTGACCGTGGATGAGCCTCGAGGCACCGTACCGACGCAGATAGCGCTCGACGGTGTTTTGGTTTACATCCATGATCTCAAACGATTTTTCTGCGGTTGCAGCCCCGCTCTTCAGCCGGTAACGCGCGGCGACGGCGCGGCGCGAACGCAGCGACCGGAAGAGAAACAGACGCTTGACGAGCGGGTTGCGGATGCGTCGGCGGAATTTCTGATAGGCGACATCGTCGGTGCAGAGCAGATCGCCATGCATGAGGAGTGTCGGCTCCCCGGCGACCTGAATCAGGGTCGGGTCGCGCAGGAGTCGGCAGCCGCTCCGGCGACAGAATGCGCGACCGATCAGAAAGTCGCGGTTGCCGTGCATCAGATGACACTGAACCCCGGCAGCCGCGACGGTCCCAAGCGCGGCCTGCACCTGCGTGTTGAGTAGGCTGTCGTCGTCGTCGCCGATCCAGACATCGAAGATGTCGCCGAGCAGATACAGATGTTCGGCGCAACGTGCGCGCCCGGCCAGGAAACCGAGTAAGAGGGCGACGGTCGCCGGGCGATCCGGCGACAGATGGACATCGGAGAGAAACAGACTCTCGCCGGACACGATTGCGTGATTCAGCCGATGGGCCGGTTGAGGCAGGGCATCACTCGAGGATGGTTGCCTGCTGAAGGATCACGTCCTGCACCGGGACATCCTGATGTCCGTAACGGCTTCCTGTTTGGACCCCTTTGATAGCGTTGACGACGTCCATGCCCTCGACGACGCGGCCGAATACACAATAGCCCCAGCCATCCTGGCCGGGATAATCCAGGAAGCCATTATCCGAGACATTGATGAAGAATTGCGACGTGGCCGAATGCGGATCCATGGTGCGCGCCATGGCGAGCGTCCCGGTGAGATTCCTCAGTCCATTGCTGGCTTCGTTCTCCACCGGGGCGCGCGTCGGCTTAGGTATGAAATCGGGCGTCATGCCGCCGCCCTGGATCATGAAACCGTCGATGACCCGATGGAACAGGGTGTCGTCGTAGTGACCCTCACGCACATACTGCTCGAAGTTGGCGCAGCTCAGGGGTGCCGACTCGGCGTCGAGTTCGACTAGGATGTCGCCGTGATTCGTGGTGAGCTTGATCATTCGGATCTCCGCGTGCTTGGTGAGGCGCCCGACATTGAGCGCCTCCGGAATAGGGGTGCTTCAACCGCGTCGGTTGGGGAGCCCAACGTCCACCTGACATCGCCCGGCGGAGTGCGTGTCGTCACGGCGTAGGGTACGGTCGATCATCAAAACCAAAATCGGACTCTAAATCGCGTCCCCACCAGCGCAAAAGGATCTGAGAGGCCGATCTCAGCCCACTGCCCGCACTGATCGCTCGAGACGCGGTTTATGGTACGGGCTTTGCCGAATCGGGGAAAGACGGGTTCACGCCCGAATCCTCGCCTTTGTTACCATAACCCTAGATCCGGAACGATGGCTTCGGGGTCTCTGAAGTCCGCACCCGCACCCGCACCCGCACCCGCACCCGAATGAGCACCTTCCATGCTGCAGATCCACAATAGCCTGACCCGCCGCAAAGAGCCCTTTGAGCCGATCGAGCCCGGCAAGGTGCGCATGTATGTGTGCGGGATGACGGTCTACGACTACTGCCATCTGGGGCATGCGCGGGTGATGGTGGTCTTCGATGTGGTCTATCGCTATCTGCGTGCGCTTGGCTACGAGGTGACCTACATTCGCAATATCACGGATATCGACGACAAGATCATCCGGCGCGCCGCCGAGGCCGGCGAGCCGATGCAGGCGCTGACCGAACGCTTTATCGGCGCCATGCATGAGGATTCCGAGGCGCTGGGGATCCTGCCGCCGACCGACGAGCCACGCGCCACCGCGCACATGGACGAGATCCTGGCCATGGTGAAGACCTTGATCGAGAAGGGTCTGGCCTATGTCGCAGAGAACGGCGATGTCTATTACGCCGTAGGATTGTTCCCCGGTTACGGCAAGCTCTCCGGCAAGGATCCGCAGGATCTGCGGGCAGGCGCCCGTGTGGGGATCGACGAGGCCAAACGCGATCCGCTGGATTTTGTCCTCTGGAAATCCGCTAAACCGGGCGAGCCGGCCTGGGAGTCGCCCTGGGGACCGGGTCGGCCGGGCTGGCACATCGAGTGCTCCGCCATGAGCACCTGCGCCCTGGGCAACCATTTCGACATCCATGGGGGTGGAGCCGATCTGCAGTTTCCGCATCACGAGAACGAGATCGCTCAGTCGGAGGGGGCCACCGGCGAGCCCTTCGTCAATGTCTGGATGCACAACGGGTTTGTGCGCGTCAACGAAGAGAAGATGTCGAAATCGCTGGGCAACTTCTTCACGGTTCGTGAGATTTTGCAGCGCTTCCGTCCCGAGGAGGTGCGCTATTTCATCCTCACCAGCCAGTATCGCAGCCCGTTGAACTACGACGACGAGCACCTGGTACAGGCCCGGGCGGCCCTGACGCGTCTCTATACCGCCTTGCGTGGCCTGTCGGACGTCGGGCCGGACGCCGGGTCAGCAGACCTTGAGCGGGCCGCAACCGATGGCTTCACCGAGCGTTTCGACGCGGCGATGGACGACGACTTCAATACGCCCGAGGCGCTAGCGGTTCTATTCGATCTGGCGCGTGACATCAACCGTATGCGCATGGAGGATCCGGTCGCTGCGGCCGGCGCGGCGGCGCGGCTGCGGC
>JBGSKP010000319.1:0-7210 GCA_041741175.1 Thiocapsa sp.
CGCGGCCTCGAAGGCGCGATCAAGCCACGCGATTATCGCCAGGCCCTGCGCGAGGTCATCGGCCGCTGCATCTTCGGCGTGGACCGCAACCCGCTGGCGCTGGAGCTCTGCCGCACCGCGCTCTGGCTGGAGGGTTTCGAGGAGGGGCGTCCGCTGTCTTTCCTTGACCACCACCTGCAATGCGGCGATGCGCTCTTGGGTGTCATGGATCTGAAGGTGCTCGATCTCGGCATCCCTGCCGTCGTCTTCAAGCCGCTCTCGGGCGACGACAAAGCGATTTGCAGGCAACTCCTCAAGGAGAACAAGGACGGTCTCAAGGCATTGGAGAAGCACCGCCGCGGACCTCAGGCCAGCCTTGCGCTGGAGCAGCCCGCGGGATTGGACGAGCTGCTGGCCTTGGAGTCCTTGCCAAACGAGACCCCGGCGGACATCGCTGCCCGCGCGGCCGCCTACGGGACCTTTCTGTCGCAGGCCCGCGAGACCAGCCTCGCGCGCGCCGCCGATCTGCTGGTCGCCGCCTATCTGCTGCCCAAGACCGAAGCGACCGTCGGTGCGATCCCGACCAGTGCGACACTCTATCTTGAGCTGTTCAGTGATCGGACCGGGCTGATCGGCGAGCGGGCCGCTGCGCATCAAAAGCAGCTCGCCGCTGCACGCGACGCTTGCGAGGATGCGCGGGTACTGCACTGGCCACTGGCCTTTCCGCAGGTGTTCAATCAAGGCGGATTCGACTGCGTGCTCGGCAACCCGCCATGGGAACGCATCAAGCTCCAGGAGGAGGAGTTCTTTGCCGTCCGCAACCCCTTGGTCGCGGAAGCGAAGAACAAGGCCGAGCGCAGTCAGCGCATCGACTGGCTCTCGCAGGGGCTACTTGGCCGCCATCTCTATCCGGGGCTCGACCAGGGCGGCGAGGTGTCCGAGGCCGAACAGCGTCTCTACATGGCGTTTCTCGTTGCTCGACGTACCGCCGAGGCGGCCAGTGTCTTCGCGCATGTGAAGGGCGAGGAGGGCGGACGTTTTCCGCTGACCGGCGTGGGTGACGTGAATACCTATGCGCTCTTTGCGGAGACCATCAGCCAGATCACGGCCGGCAGCGGACGGGCCGGGTTTATCGTACCGACCGGCATCGCCACCGACGACTCCACCAAGGCTTATTTCGGTCATATCACGCAAGGAGGCCGGCTCGTGAGCCTCTACGATTTCGAGAACCGGGAGGCGATCTTTCCGGGGGTCCATCGTAGCTACAAGTTCTGCTTGCTCACCTTGGGGCGCGCTCCCGAAGCGGAGTTCGCGTTCTTTTTGGCCCAGACCACCCAACTTTCAGATGACCGGCGACGTTTCGTCCTTAACGCCGACGACTTTGTCCGCATCAATCCGAACACCCTCACCTGTCCAGTCTTCCGCTCCCGGATGGACGCCGAGCTGACCCGCAAGATCTATCGGCGTGTTCCCGTGCTGATCCGCGAGGGACGCGATGGTCAGCCCGAGCAGAATCCATGGGGAATTCGCTTCATGGCCATGTTTCATATGTCCAACGACAGTCATCTTTTTCTGGATAGCGGTGGAGAAGGACGGCTACCGTTATACGAAGCCAAGATGATCCACCAGTTCGACCATCGCTGGGCCAGCTATCGGGTGGAGGAGGGCAAGGATGCCGTCGCCGACGTGCCCTTGAGCGACAAGCAGAACCCCGATTTCACCGTTACACCGCGCTATTGGGTAGATAAGGCCGAGGTGCGACATCGATTGGCGGATAGGTGTTGGGAAAGTCGGTCGCTATTGGGGTTTCGAGATATTTGTCGGTCGACAGACGAGCGCACGATGATAGCCGGTGTGGTGCCTCTTTCTGCTGTTGGTAACCAACTGCCTCTGATGTTTCCCTCAGGGCAAGATAACATCAGTGTGTATGCGGCGCTTGTGGCGAACCTGTCATCGCTGGCGCTCGATTTCTTTGCGCGACATAAGGTTGGTGGCACCCATCTGAATTTCTTCATCGCCAAACAAATTGCGGTTCTGTCCCCCGAAGCCTATACCCTCAGCGACCTTGCCTTCATTGCCACCCGTGTGCTTGAGTTGACCTACACCGCCTGGGACATGCAGCCCTGGGCGCAGGATCTGGTGAGTGAATGGCAGATGCCGAATGGCCAATGGAAACCCGAGACCCCGCTCACCATTCGCCGCTCACCACTCACCCCGTTTCCCTTCGACCCCGACCGCCGTGCCCGAGTCCGCGCCGAGCTCGACGCCTGGTACGCCCGCGCCTACGGTCTTACCGGAGACGAGCTGCGCTACATCCTCGATCCTGCGGACCTAATGGGTCCGGACTATCCGTCCGAAACCTTCCGCGTGCTCAAAAATAACGAGCTGCGCGAATTCGGAGAATACCGCACCCAACGCTTGGTGCTGGAGGCATGGGATAAACTAGATGGCGGGAAGATTGACTGATGCTTACACACCTAAAGCTCGACAATTTCAAAATCTGGCGTAGCACCGGCGCCATGCGTCTGGCTCCTTTGACACTGTTGCTGGGCACCAATTCTTCGGGTAAGTCCAGTCTGATTCAGAGCCTGCTGCTCATTCGTCAGACAGTAAAAGGGGATGATCCGAACCTGGATCTAAATTTGGGCAATCCCGATTCGACTGATTCTGCCAATCTGGGGCAATTTAAGGATTTGCTATGCCGCCATGGTGAAGCCAGCGCAAGCAATCCGGCCAACCAGGTGGGGATCGAGTTTCGTTGGAGCCAAACAGGCGATCCATTGCATTCGACTCTGTTTTCAGCCCGTTATCGGAAAGGTAGCTCAGGCGGTGCGGAGCTGGAGTATTTGCGCCTTGGAAAGGACGGCGAGGGGTTCAGCGTACAGCGCCGCAAGCCCGGTATCTACCGTTTACAGCTGGCGCATGAACGGAGCTCAGTCGGCCAGAGTACCAACTACCGGCCCCAACGCTCCTTCGCCTTTTCTCCGGCCGCGATTGCCGACCTTGGTGAACGTGGTGTGGCGATCAAGGACATCGGCCCGACGCTCTTGGATGAGTTAAGCAAGATCATCTATCTCGGCCCAGTGCGCCGATTGGCACAGCGCGACTATGTTTGGGCAGGGCGCATGCCGGCGCATATTGGTGATGACGGCGCCAAGGCTGTTGATGCCCTAATTGCGAGCGGCGTTGCTATTCAGCGTGCGCGCAAACGCAACCAGCCAGAGCCGCCGGAAGCAGATTTGTTCAAGCAGACCGTCAACTGGATGAAGGCCATGGATTTGGCAGATGGTCTCCACGTGCAAGCGCTGGGTAATTCCGGTCGTTACGAACTGCGGTTGGAGAGTAACGGGGAGCAGTCCAACCTCAAGGATGTTGGCGTCGGCGTGTCCCAGGTGCTGCCGGTTATCGTTGCCGCACTATTTGCTGAGCCTGGCCATATAGTGATCGTTGAGGAGCCTGAAAGCCACTTGCACCCCTTGGCTCAGTCCGAGTTGGCCAATCTGTTTGCCGAGATCAGCAAGACTAGGGGGGTGCAGTTCATCGTCGAAACCCATTCCGAGCATCTGTTCCTTCGCATGCAAACGCTGATGGCACGGGTTGAGGTACCGCGCGATGACTGCGCGATGTACTTCGTCGAGCGCGAGGGTAAGCATGCGAGGTTAGTTTCTTTGGTAGTCGATTCGGGCGGCCGAATCCTGAATTGGCCACCGAGATTTTTCGGTGACAGTGTGGGCGAGGCTCGGGCACAAGCACAGGCAATTGCGCGTCAAAAAATGAGGGCTTCGGATGACTGAAGCCCGCGTCATTGATACAAATGTTCTGATTGTGGCGAGCGCTGCCGATGATGCATCCCCTTTTCGGCCGGACGCTACACCTGTAGAGGAAGCGACACTAAGGCGTCAAGTTCTCGACTGGCTAGTCGCCTTTGAAGCAGATGCCGAGCGTTATGCGGTAATGGATTATGGTTGGCTGATCTGTGGCGAGTACCAGAAGAAGTTGACGGACCAAGACTACGGTTTTTTGGCTCTAATGGCCAAGCGCGACCGGAATGAGGTGGTGTGGGTAGAATTGACGACGGACGCCGATGGTCATGCCATATTAGACGAAGATCTTGCCGTTGATGTGACGGACCTCGCTGATCGGAAAATGGTTGCCGCCGTTCTTGCTGTCCTGACTCAGCAGTCTGTTTGTAAGTTGACCAATGCTTGTGACACGGACTGGCTCGATTGTGGAGCAGCGTTACGGGCGAAAGGGGTGGAGGTTGAGCATCTGCTGGAGCTATGGCTGCGTTCGAAATGGCGAACGATGAAGGCATGAGCATGAGCGACTTCTTCCGCTTTCCCCATACCCCCCACATTGCTTGGCTGGGTGAGGGGACGCCACGCGACGATAAGGTGCTGGCGTCGCAGGATGTCGCCGCGCTCTTGTCCGGGCCGGTGCTGGTGGAGGAGAAGCTCGACGGAGCCAATCTCGGTCTCTCCGTGGGTGGTGATGGCGAGCTGCGCGTGCAGAATCGCGGCCAGTACCTGATCGAACCCTTGACCGGTCAGTTCTCCCGCCTCAATGCCTGGTTAGCCCAGCATGGGTTTCGGCTGACCGAGACGCTGGACAGGGATCTGATCCTCTTTGGCGAATGGTGTGCCGCGAAGCATTCGCTGGATTACGATGCGCTGCCGGACTGGTTTCTGGCGTTCGATGTTTATGACCGGGTCGAAGAGCGCTTTTGGAGCAGCGGGAGGCGCAACGCTTTTGTGGCTTCCCTGGGCATTGCGTCGGTGCCACCGCTCTTCAGTGGCAAGCTGACTCCGGCAGAGCTGATCCAGCTGTTGCGAACCAGTACCAGCCGCTATCGTGCCGGGGCACCTGAAGGGCTGGTCGTTCGCAAGGAGTCAGCGCTCTGGTGTGAAGCCCGCGCCAAACTGGTCCGCCCGGAATTCACGCAAACGATCGGGGAACACTGGCGTCGTCGGGCGATTGAGTGGAATCGTGTCGCTTCCACCGGGGCCACCGAGTGACGCATCAGCCCCCCTTCACCATCACGCCCGCAAACATTCGCTTGGTCGCCGAGATCGGCGAAAGCCCGGGGCGTCTATCGTTGCAGATGGAGCAGGAAGCGACGACGACTCAGCGACGCGCGGTCTCGCCATGAAGATCATCCATATCGCAGTCGAGCGCGCGTGCCAGGCGCGCCAGCAAATCGGCAGAGGGATTCGCTTTGCCGTTTTCCACCATCGACAGCATTTGCCTGGTGGTGCCGGAGATTTCGGCCAAGGATTGGAGCGTCAGTCCGCGATATTCGCGCCAGACCTTGAGCGGCGCCTCGCCCGCCAGCAACCGGTCGACGAACGCCGCCGGGAAGGTCTCCTCGCTCATGGCCGCCTTGGCGTCCGCAATGTCTTGGAGCGTTTCCAGCCGCTCCAGCAATGTCTCCCATTCATCGATCGGCAACACGGCCAAGGCCGGGACACCGTTCAACTCGATAATCTGTACGCTCATTGATAGATATCTCCCCGTGGTCCGATCTTGACGACCAGTAAGATCAACGCGTCATTTCGCAGGTCGCAGATCGCGAGCCAGTCGCCGACTCGCAGGCGCCACAGATCCGAGCCCGCGAGCGGCTTCCAGTCGCCTCGGTAAGCGCTTGGGTTCATCGCGATGGCGCCAAGCTCGGCTCGAAGGCGCGTGGCAATCCCGGACGGCATCTTGCGCAAGATCTTTCGGGATTGTCTGCTGAAACGCAACGTAAGCATGGGTGCATGTTAAAAAGGATCGACGGTGCCTGTAAAGTATTGTTTAACATGCGGGCAGGCGCCTAAGCGGAGATGAGCATCCAGCGTATGGGATAGGCATCGTGAATGCCGAGGAGGTCTCGTTCATGAAGGCGTTAGAGCGTGCTTTGATCGAAAAAGCCGGCAACGATCACGGCTTCGAGTACATCTTGCCCGGCGACGATCACGCCGTGCATCTGGGCTCGGCCCGCCATCGGGCGCGGGTTCGCGTGGTGGTGGCCGGGGATGGGACGTTTGAGCTGGAGTTCGCCCCCTCGGTCTTCGGGCGCCTGGAAGCGGAGCTGGCCCGCAGTTTCCCCGAGGCCGTGCGGCGCGGCCCGGCGTTCGTGGCCGGCAGTCAGGACGAGCTGGTGCGATTCTCGAGACGTGCCGCGGCATTGGCTCGCGCCCTGCCGAATCAGGCCGAATTGGACTTCGAGACCAAGGTCGAGGAGGCGTTGGCGGCTTTCCCTCCGGATCTGATTCGCGGGACGGAGGTCGAGCGTCTGGTGCGTCAGCGTGTCGGTCAGCAGACCTTCCGCCAAGCCATGATGGCCTACTGGGGCGGCGCATGCGCGGTCACCGGGATTGCCGTACCCGAGGTCCTGCGTGCCAGCCATGCGAAGCCGTGGGCCGAATGCGGCACCAATACGGAACGCATGGATGTGTTCAACGGCTTTCTGCTCTGTGCGAACCTGGACGCCCTGTTCGACCGCTTTCTGATTAGCTTCAGCCTCGAAGGTGAGTTGTTGGTCTCGCCCTCGCTCCCATCGCAGGCATTGGAGCGGTTGGGTCTGGCAGGTCCCCTGCGTCTGCGTTGGATCGCGAGCGAGCACACGCATTATCTGGCATTCCACCGAGGCCGATTTGCCGCGGGCATGGGCTGATGTGTTGATGATCTCGGGCGCAAGCGCTTGGAGCGCCTTGCCCTGCAACAGGGCCTCGGCCAGGCCGGCATCGTGCCGGGTTCCGCGCAGGTCCGGGTTTCGTGTGCCCAGGCACGCCGACGTCGAGCGCTTCGCCACACGGTTTTATGCATTCCGGCCCGTCCCAAACTCTGGGGACAGAATCATAAGCCCGCAGGAATCACCCTCATCCCGATGAAGACAAGAGGACACTGAATGCATCGGCACCCGTGGCGCCATCATCTGCAGGTCTGCCTGATCTGCGCGCTGACCACTCCGGCCTGGGGTCAGGAACCGCCCGGTGTGCAACTGGCGAATGTTGAAGCCACCGAGATCGTCGAGGAGGTCCGGCTCACCGGAACCGTGAACGCGCTGCGCAGCTCCCGCTTGTCCACGGCGGTTGCCGGTCTCGTGAACAAGGTCGCGGTCGAGACGGGCGGGAAGGTCGGTCAAGGCGACCTGCTGATCGGGTTGGACGATGAGCAGGCGGCGTTCGAGCTTGCCGGGGCCCGTGCCGAAACCGACGAGGCCCGGGCGCGGCTGGAGGAGGCCCGTCGC
>JBGSKP010000320.1:0-3433 GCA_041741175.1 Thiocapsa sp.
CCGCTGTTGCTCCGTGCTGGCGAGTGCGCCGGTCTGGTCCGCCTGCGCGCGCAGGCGTTGGATGGTCTCGGTGACCTCGCCCTGCTGAGCCAGCACCGCATCGCCCAGGTCTTGGGTCCAGTCGAGGTTGTCGCTCATGAACTCGAGCACGCTCGGGAAGAACACCAGCGCCTTCACGCTGTTGTCCCACGGCTCCTCCTTGACTGCCTGATCCAACGCTTCGTCCTTGAGGTCCTCATGCTCGTCGAGCCAGCGCTTTGCCTGCACCACGTCCAGCGGATAGGTGCTCGCCATCAGGATCTGGGCGATCAGGGCGTCGGGATAGAGCGCGATAGGGGCGACGAGCTGCTCGATTTGATCGGGCGGAAAGAGATCGACCGGGGATTTAGCCGCCTCCGCCGCCTGGGCGAGGGGCGTCGAGATCCCGATCGAGACGGCCACGAGGACCGGAGCCAGCAATCGGCTTAGATGCTGTCGTAGGTTATGCATGCGTTTCCTCACGGTGGTGGGCGCCTTGCCGGCGCTTGGAGTGGTTTCCTGTCGACTTGAAAGCGCGTCCTGCCGCCGCGTCCTGCTTCCCGCTTTATAGTCCAAACGCTGGTTTGCGTGTGTGCAATCGTCCGGCGGATGAGCGACGATCCGTTGTGAAGGCGTGAAGATCCCTATTTGAGAGAGACGCGCACGGAGTCGATCGTCCCGTCGAAGGCGAACGGACGTCGGTCGAAGTAGTCGAGCGACACCGGCGAGCCCAGGTCCACGCCCACGTCGAAGCTCTCGCTTGCGGTAAAGGCGGCGGGGACCGTGCGGGCCACGGTGGTCCGCGTGACTTCCCGGCCGTCGACGCTGAGCACGATCTGGGCCGGGGCGCCGGGCTTGGCGATGGTCGTGTCCACCTCGATGCGGTGCCTGCCGGGGGTGAGCTTGTCGGCGGTTGCGACGCCATAGCGCTCGATGATCATCATGTTGTACTCGTAGACCAGGTGGCCCTGGTCCATGTAGAGGGTCAAGCCCCCCGAGGCCCCGCCGAGCGCGTAGAGCACGCCCGAGGCGTTCTCACCGAACTCGGCGTCGATGGTCACCTGGTTGCTCTCGCGACCCAGGCCGGGGGCGGTGAACTCGGGCATGCGGGTCGTGGTCGTGTCGAACTGCCAGCTCCGGTAGGGCGTCTTGATGCGATCCTCCGGATGGATGCGCAGCCAGATGCCCGCACCGATCGGAAATGCCTCGTTCGCCTTGGCCTCGTCAACAAAGAGGGCCTTCATGGCTTCCAGCCGCTGCGGCTCCTGGGCGGCCAGGTTGTTGGCCTGCGAGAAGTCGACGTCGAGGTTGTAGAGCTCCCAGACATCCTGGTTCGGGTCCCAGGTGGCAAGTCCCGGGCTCACGCTGAGCCAAGGCGTCAGCGGGCCGAAGGTGCCGGCGTACCAGCCGTCCCGGTAGAGACCTCGGCTGCCGTTGTTGTCGAAGTATTGGATCGGCTTGCGGCCGGGTGCCTCGGCGTCCGCGAAGGTGTAGGCCAGACTCGTCCCATCGATGGGGTCCTGCGCGAAGCCGTCCACCACCTTGGGCGGCGCGATGCCCAGGATCTCGTAGATGGTCGGCACGATATCGTTGACGTGGTGAAACTGGGGCCGCGGCGTCTTGTCGGGGCGGATGCCCTTGGGCCAGGAGATCGCCATGGGATTGCGCGTCCCGCCGAAGTGCGAAGCGATCAGCTTGGTGTGCTGGAAGGGGGTGTCCCCCGCCCAGGCCCAGCCCGCGTGGTACATGTTGTCCACCTTGGGCCCGCCGAGGGCATCCAGGCCACCCAGCCGGTCGAGGGCCGCAAGCTGCTGGGCGATGGTGTTGGGGATCTGATTCTGGGCCAGCAACTCGCTGATGCTCCCCTGCTGGCCCTCGGCGCTGGAGCCGTTGTCGCCGAAGATGTAGATGACCAGGGTGTTGTCGCGGATGCCCAGCCGCTCCAACTCGTCGATGACCTTGCCCGCCTGAACGTCGACATGCTCGACGAAGCCGGCGAACACCTCCATCAGGCGCAGCTGAAAGGGGCGCTCGGCCTCCGGGATGCTGTCCCAGCCGGGCATGGACTCGGCCCGCGGCGTGAGCTTGGTGTCCGCGGGGATCCAGCCCAACGCCTTCTGCCGTTCGAAGGTTTGCTCGCGAAGCTGATCCCAGCCGGCGTCGAATTGCCCCTTGTACTTGTCTGCCCATGCCTTGGCAACGTGGTGCGGCCCGTGTCCTGCACCCGGGGCCCAGTACATGAAGAAGGGCTTGTCCGGGGCGAACGCCCGGTGCTTGCGCATCCAGTCAATCGCTTGGTCCGCCATGTCCTCGGAGAGGTGGTAGGTCGCGTCGTGGGGCGGCTCGATCGGGTTGAAATTCTCGACCAGACGCGGCTCCCATTGGGAGGTTTCCCCGGCCAGAAAACCATAGAAGTAATCGAAGCCGATGCCCTCGCCGGTCGGCCAGAGGGTGAAGGGCCCCATGGCGGTCGTGTCGGTGGCGGGGGTGTTGTGCCACTTGCCGAAGGCGGCGCTCTTGTAACCATATTCCCCGAGCACCTTGGCCAGGGTCGCGGACGTTCGGGGAATCACGCCCGTGTAGCCGTCCCAATCCACCGCGCGCTCGGCGATGGTTCCGGAGCCGACACGGTGGTGGTTGCGCCCGGTGAGCAGCGCCGCCCGGGTCGGCGAGCAGATCGCGGTGGTGTGGAAGGCGTTGTAGCTGATCCCCTCGCCTGCGATGCGGGAAAGGGTCGGCGTATGGATGGGCCCGCCGTAGGTGTCCGCGAGGCCGAAGCCCACATCGTCGAGCAGGATGATCAAGATGTTCGGGGCGTCCGCGGGCAGATGGCTCTTCTCGACCCGGCGCTGGTGGGTGGATTCCTGCAAGGTCGGACCGGCGATGCTGGCCGACGGGGTCGGCGGGAAGGGCAGTACCGAGCCGTCCGACGGAATCGCCGCGGAGTCGGCCGCAACAGCCGCCTGTGTCCCGAGGGACGCGAGGCCGCACAGCACGGCGATCAGCAGGACATTGACGTTCATCGCATCTCCCGTTTCATCAGGTTGAGGGGCTGCCGATTCCGATGCCGCGATTGCGGACAATCATGCTTTGGTTTCGGACTCGAAGAGACGATAGACAAGACCGGCGATGGTGGCGCCGACGATTGGCCCGTCAGTGATCAGTTGTTATTTCATGGCCTTCTTGACCAACCCTTCATCGCGGTGCTTGTCGAGCGGTCCCTTGTCCTCGACACCCGCTGCGCGTTTGGCCGAATCCTTGGCGGCCTCGGCGGGCGAGCAGCGTCCGCCGACCCCGACCGTCGCCTTGGCGGCCGCGCCCTTTGCCGCATTTTCCGCGGTGCAGTCGGGGTCCAGTGGACCGGCACCGGCGATGCCGGTCGCTACGGACAGGGTCAGGGCGAGTGCGGTGGCAG
>JBGSKP010000321.1:0-9866 GCA_041741175.1 Thiocapsa sp.
ATGGCCGTGCTGGGCATGGGCAAGCTCGGCGCCCGCGAGTTGAATCTCAGCTCGGACATCGACCTCATCTTTGCCTTTGCCGCCAACGGGGAGACCGAGGGTGGTCCCCGCACGCTCGACAACGCGCAGTTCTTCATCAAGCTCGGACAGCGCTTAGGCCAGGCGTTGGGCAGCCAGACGGTCGACGGCTTTGTCTTTCGCGTCGATACGCGCTTGCGGCCGTTCGGCGAGTCCGGCCCGCTGGCCATGAGCTTCAACGCCCTGGAGGATTACTACCAAACCCAGGCGCGCGAGTGGGAACGCTACGCCATGATCAAGGCGCGCGTCGTGGCCGGCGACCCGGACGACGCGCACGAGCTGATGGCGATGCTGCGTCCCTTTGTCTACCGGCGCTATCTGGATTTCGGTGCCATCGAGTCCCTGCGCGATCTGAAGCGGATGATCGCCAAAGAGCTGTATCGTCGCGGCATGGATGCCAACATCAAGCTGGGTCCGGGCGGCATCCGCGAGATCGAGTTCATCGGCCAGGCGTTCCAGCTCATCCGCGGCGGTCACGACGCGGACCTGCAGATCCGTCCCATCCGCGAGGTCCTGGCACTGCTGGCTCACAAGCAATTGATGCCCGAGCCCGCCGTGCAGGGGTTGGATGACGCCTACTGTTTTCTCCGCCTGGTCGAAAACCGCATCCAGGCGTATCGCGACAAGCAGACCCATCTGCTGCCTGCCGACAATCCGGGGCGGGCGCGCCTGGCGCGTTCGATGGGGTTCGCCGATTGGCCAGCCTTCGAGACGGTCCTGGAGGCGCATCGTCGTCACGTCCAGGGTCAGTTCGATCAGGTCTTCGCCGCACCCGAGGCCGACGAGGTGCCGCATGAGCTGGGTCTGGTTGCGCTCTGGCACGGCGAGGGGGATGCGGCCCATGAGGTGTCGGCACTGGCTGAGGCGGGTTTTGCCGAGCCCGGCGCGGTCCAGGCCCGGCTGATTCAGTTTCGCGATTCGATCGCGCGCAAGGGACTGAGTCGACGCGGCCACGATCGACTCGAGCGGCTGATGCCGATGGTCCTGCGTGAGACCGTCGCGAGCGAGCAGCCCGACATCGCACTCGAACGGGTGCTCAAGGTTCTCGAAGCCGTGGCGCGTAGGACCTCCTATCTGGCGATGCTGAGCGAGCATCCGGTGATCCTCTCGCAGCTCGCGCGTCTGGCGAGCATGAGCCCCTGGTTCACTGATCGGATCTCGCGTCATCCGCTGCTCTTGGATGAGATGATCGACACGCGGCGGCTCTATGCCCCCCTGCGGCGGGCCGATCTGGAGGCCGAGTTGGATGCGCTCCTGCTGTATGTCGATGCCGATGACCTGGAGCAGCAGATGGAGCGACTGCGCCAGTTCGCGCAGGGCAACATGCTGCGGGTGGCCGCCGCCGATCTGACCGAGGTCATCCCGCTCATGGTGGTGAGTGACTATCTCACCGAGATCGCCGAGGTGGCGATCCGTCGCGTCCTGCGCCTGGCATTCGATCACCTGGCGCAGCGGCACGGCCGGCCGACCGCGATGCTCGGCAGCGCAACCGGCTTCCTGGTGCTCGGCTACGGCAAGCTCGGTGGAATCGAGCTGGGCTATGGGTCCGATCTGGATCTGGTTTTTATTCATGGTACCGAATCGCAGACGGCCATGACCGACGGGGCCAAAGAAATCAGCAACGAGCAGTTTTTCGCGCGGCTGGGTCAGCGCATGATCCACATGATGACCACTCAAACGCCTTCGGGTGTACTTTACGACGTTGATATGCGCCTGCGCCCCGACGGCAATCGAGGGCTGCTGGTGCGCTCGCTCAACGCCTTTGCGGCCTACCAGGAGAACGATGCCTGGACCTGGGAGCATCAGGCCCTGATTCGGGCGCGCCCGGTCGCCGGCGATCCGCTGCTGGCCATGCATTTCGGTGAGCTGCGTCGCCGGATCATCTGCCGTGAGCGTGACCCCGAGCCGCTTCGCAAGGATGTCCGGGAGATGCGGGCGAAGATGCGCGCCAATCTGGACAAGACCGGCAGCGGCCGCTTTGATCTGAAGCAGGGTTCGGGCGGTATTGCAGATATCGAGTTTATGGTTCAATACGCGGTCTTGCTGTGGGCATCAACTCATCCTGCCCTGGCCGACTGGACCGACAATGTGCGCCTGCTCGAAACCCTGGGCCGGCTCGATCTGCTGCCCGGCCGGGCGGCGGAAGACCTGTCCGCCGCCTACAAAAGATTGCGCGCGGCCTATCATCGCAGCGCTTTGCAAGAGCAGCCCAAGACCGTCGCAGATGGGGAGCTGGTTCCCGAGCGCGGGCGGGTTCGGTCCTTGTGGCAAACCTTGATGGATGAGCCGCCGTCCTGACGGCGGTCTCTCGAATCGAAACGGGACCCTGTCCCGATACAAGCGGAGTGAGTAAGACATGGCAACGATGGAGGACCGTGACGGCCTGATCTGGCACAACGGCGAGATGGTGCCTTGGCGCGAGGCCAAGACGCATGTTTTAACTCACACCTTCCATTACGGGATGGGTGTCTTCGAAGGTGTTCGTGCTTACCGCACCGAGCAGGGCCCGGCCATCTTCCGGCTGCGCGACCATACGGATCGCCTGTTTGATTCGGCGCATATACTCGGCATGAAGGCGCCGTTCGACCGCGAGACCATCGATGAGGCCCAGCGAATCGCCGTGCGCGAGAACAATCTCGACTCGGCCTACATCCGCCCGATGTTCTTCTACGGCCCGGAAGGCATGGGCCTGCGTGCCGACAACCTGAAGGTGCACTGCATCGTCGCCGCCTGGGAGTGGGGCTCCTATCTCGGCGAAGAGAATATGACCAAGGGCATTCGGGTTCGGGTGTCCTCCTATACGCGGCATCACGTCAATATCACCATGTGCCGCGCCAAGGCCAACGGCAATTACATGAATTCCATGATGGCCCTGCAGGAAGCGCTGCGCGACGGCTACGACGAGGCCCTCTTGCTGGATGCCTCGGGCTACGTGATGGAAGGCAGCGGCGAGAACGTCTTCATCGTGCGCAAAGGCGTCCTCTATACGCCTGATCTGACCTCCGCACTCGACGGGATCACCCGGCGCACCATCATCACGCTGGCGCGCGAGCTGGGTATCGAAGTGGTCGAGAAGCGGATCACCCGTGACGAGGTCTATATTGCCGACGAAGCCTTCTTTACCGGGACGGCCGCGGAGGTGACGCCGATCCGCGAGGTCGACGCCCGGGTGATCGGCAACGGCGGTCGTGGTCCGATTACCGAGCGACTCCAGGCACTGTATTTCGACCTGGTCCATGGTCGGCTCGAAGCACATCCGGAGTGGTTGGACCCTGTTTAAATCGCGTCCCGGATGGCGGTTCCGGCTGGTTTCGTTTGGGTTGATGTCGGGCCGATTCGTCGCTGCCGGAGTTGACGCGATTTAAAGAGAAGACAACGACATTACGGTCGTCGTGGATTCTTAGGCGATTTCCGGGAAAGGATCTACCGGCGTGTAGGGGCGAATTCATTCGCCCCAGCTGCTACAGGTCTTTCTGGCAAGCTCAATCGGGATGATTACTCCCAGAAATCGCCTTAGCCGTACCTGCCCGTTCATCTTATCCGATGGAGACTTTGCCGATGTCCAACGCCGCCGTCGAGACGCGGGCCGAGCATGAGCTGATCGAGGTCAGCCGCCAGGATCTGCCGCTCTCCTGTCCCCTGCCCGGGGCCCCCGTCTGGAACATGCACCCGCGGGTTTATCTGCCGATCGAGGACGAGCCGAACCATGAGGCGACCTGTCCCTATTGCGGAGCCCGTTATCGGCTGAAGTGAAACCGCGTCTGGCAGGATACGGCACGTTTTCATTTGGGGTTGGGCTTGCGTGAGTCGAAGACGTCTCAGCAGTCGCGGTTTCAATTCCTTTATCCTTTGTCGATCGGGGCTGCCTGTCCAAATCCTCCTTTATGGGATCGGCGGCGAGTACAGGTGCGACAGCATGAGTCATGTGGGAAGCGGTTGAGTTGAGATGAGCAAGGTCACGGAGATTTGCATCACCCGGCCAGACGACTGGCACCTGCACCTGCGTGATGGCGAGGTCCTGGCGGATGCGCTCGCCCACACCGCGCGCTGCTTTGCCCGGGCGATCGTCATGCCGAATCTTCGGCCTCCGGTCGTGGACACCGCTCAGGCGCTGGCTTACCGCGCACGCATCCTGGACGCGCTGCCGCCCGGCAGTGCGTTTCAGCCCTTGATGACGCTCTATCTCACCGATGCGACCACCCCGGCCCAGATCTGCACGGCCAAGTCGAGCGGGCATGTCTTTGCCTGCAAACTCTATCCGGCGGGAGCGACCACCAACTCCGAGAACGGCGTCACGGACTTGCCTGGACGCTACCCGGTTTTCGAGGCGATGCAGCGCGAGGGCCTGCCGCTTCTGGTCCATGGCGAGGTAACGGACGAGCGGGTCGACATCTTCGATCGCGAGCAGCGTTTCATTCAAGAGCGCCTGGAGCCGATCGTGCGGGCCTTCCCGGGGCTGAAAATCGTTTTCGAGCATGTGACCACCGCCGAGGCGGTCGATTTCGTGCGCGCAGGGCCGCCGACCTTAGGCGCAACCATCACGCCCCATCATCTGCTCTATAACCGCAATGCCATGCTGGCCGGCGGCATCCGGCCGCATCTATATTGCCTGCCCATCCTCAAGCGCGAGCGCCATCGCCTGGCCTTGGTATCGGCCGCGACCGGCGGTGAACCGCGATTCTTTCTCGGCACCGACAGTGCGCCGCACTCGATCGGCGATAAAGAAACCGCCTGCGGCTGTGCCGGCGCATTCAGCGCCCATGCAGCGATCGAACTCTATGCCGAGGTCTTCGAGCAGGCGGGGGCTTTAGCGCGTCTGGAGGGATTCGGGAGCCATCAGGGTGCCGACTTCTACGGGCTGCCCCGCAATCGCGACTGCATCTGCCTGCGCCGCGAGCCCTGGCCCGTTTCGCCGTCCTATCCCTTCGGGCAGAGTCTGGTGGTGCCGTTACGTGCCAATGAAACGGTCGCGTGGCGCCTGGTCTCCTAAGCGATCACCCCCGGATGCGTCCCCCCAAAACAAGCCGTTGAACCGCACGGGCGCAATGCGTGCGAATGAAAGGATGTGATCGGCGAAGAAGGGCTGCAGGTGAGGCGTACAACACCTCGTTCGCTCAGCAAATCCGCCGGGTTTCGTTGCGTTCTTTGCGTTGTTGCCGTGCTGCTCGGCGAGTATCGAGCAAACAATACAAATTCTTAAATCGCGTCGAATCCGACCCTTGCCAGGTAGCACGGCTCCAAAGACCCACTCAAAGCAACATAACCCGCCGGGACGCGATTTAGCCGTCGAAGTCGATCTCGTCCCAGAAGTCGTCTTCACCCTCGATTGTCGGTGGATTACCGTCGTGCACCCGATAATGCCGCCGTTGCAGGTAGGCGTCTCGCAGGAGAACGTAGGGATCGATGGCCGCGTCCTCCAGAATATCGGTCGTTGCCAGATAATTGGCCCGTCGATCGATGAATCTGAGTGCAACCAGGCCCCAGTACACGTGATCTTTCGGAAGATCGAAGATGGGATCAAGATTGAACAGCGGGTCAGTGAAGAGATCGCCGACCTCGCCGAAGGTATCGCGGACGCTGCTCGGCCCCAAGAAGGGCAGCATCACGAAAGCGCCGGAGTCCAGGCCCCAGTAGCCGAGCGTTTGTCCGAAGTCTTCCTTGTAGCTCGGCAGGCCGACGTTGGTTGCAACGTCGAAGAAACCGAAGACGCCGACGGTGGAGTTGATGAAGAGCCGCCCGACATCGCTCCCGGCGCGCGACATTTTGAACTGCAGGATGTTGTTGACGACCGATGTGACGTCGCCCAGATTCCCGTAGAAATTGGTGACGCCGCGCTCGACCGGATCCGGGGTGATGGCGCGATAGCCCTTCGCAACAGGCTTTAAGAATGCATTGTCGAAGTCGGTGTTGAACCGATAGACCGCCCGATTGAAGGGCTCCAACGGGTCCTTGGGCTCCGAGATCCGGCTTGGCGCGGTGGTGCATCCCGCCGCGGCGAGCATCATGACCGCCGTCATCCCCAGGCAAGTCAGACGCAGACAGGCGTGTAAGTCCCGGTCCATCATGCGTAGCAGGTCTCTCGCGGTAGATTAAGCAAATGCTATCACAGCAGGCGCCTGCTCTGTCCTGCGATCGATGCCTGGTCTCTCGGCGCGGTGCAGTGCAGTGCGCGCGTCGACGATGCCGCCTCGCGGTTTGCTCGGGCGGCTCCGTAGACAACTTAAACCGCGCTCGGTGCGGTATGCGTCGTTTGTTTGATTGATTGGCTTGGCCACGCCAGCTCCGAGAACTGTCGGAGCTGGCGCGGTTTAAGGTGTTAAGAAATACTAATTTTAAACCGCGTCTCCACAAAGGTCGGAAAAATCCTCAAGCCCGACACAACATAAAAAACGACGCATTTCACTCTGGACGCGGTTTAGTAGACAACGGTGACCGCACAATCGCGGCGACGCAGCAGCGCGATGATGCCCTGATCACCGGGCAGATGCAGTGCTCCGACCGCGATGAACCAGCCTCCCTCCGATAGGAGCGGCTCAATGCGCTCGACCATCCGCTGATTGCGCGAGTCGATTACGACCTCTTGGAAGAGTGCGGCGAGCCTGGGATTGCCCTGCGCGAGATAGCCGTCACTGAGCGTTTGAAGTTGCCCGAGGTCGCGCGCCAGGTAGGCGCCGATCAGTGCCTCGAACATCTGGGGCAGTTGGGCGCGCGCGTCGAGGGTCTCGCGCAGCAGTGCGATCTGGTCGGTCTCGGAGAGGTCGTCGAAGACGGCGAGCTGTTCGGTCATGGTTTCCAGGCCGGCTACCGGCTTGGCGGAATCGAGTGCGTCGCGATAGATCAGCATGTCCAGGAATTCGCCGCTCTTCGAGGGCGGGCCACTGAGCAAGGTCACCACGGCCCAGGGTTTCAGATCCTTGAACGCCTCTTCGGGCATTCCGAGCCCGCCGAGGGCCTCGGCGGTCTCCCGATACAGATCCGGCGGCAGCGTGTCGCGAAGTCGGCGCCCGTCGGTATAGGCCATGGTCACCATCGCCTTGATGATGGCTGAGGCGTCCGGGACTACCTCCAAAGCCAGGCGTGGGCTCGCAGCGAGTGCTGAGCGCACCGGCGAGGGCAGGTCGATCACGCGATCATCTTCGCTGTGGATGGTCCCGAACAGAAAGCTGGGTGCGGCGCCGCTTGCCGGGCGAATCTCATAGAGAATGCCTGTGGTCGGGGTTGCGGTCTCGGCGGGACGTTCGGCAGTGGGCTCCCGGGCTAGCGCCGCGGACGTTGGCGTGATGAGGAGCGTGCTGGCCGCAACGAGGCTCGCAACAAGGCTCGCAAGTCGCTTTCCAAAGGCTTTCGGGGGCTTCACGAGACCACCTCGATGGTGCTGGGGCGTGGGGCCGCGAAACGGGATCCGCGGGCCTGGCGGCTTGTCCGCTCCGGGTGGGCGCGTCGGGACAAGGATGTTTGGCATTCAACGGCGCGACACTTATGCTGTCGCCATGAATCAAGAACCCAAGATGAGAGAAGGTATCGCTGCGCGCTTTCGTGGCTTCTTGCCCGTCGTCGTCGATGTCGAAACAGCCGGCTTTGACCCCCAGCGGCACGCCCTCCTGGAAGTTGCCGCCATCGTTATCCGCATGCTGCCCGACGGTCGGGTCGAGCCGGCGGCGCCGATTGCCTGTCATGTGCTCCCCTTTGTCGGCTCCGAGATCGACCCGAGCGCGCTGGCCTTCAACAAAATCGACCCGGACCATCCGTTTCGCGATGCGATCTCCGAGTGGGATGCGCTAACCCGGATTTTCACACCGATTCGCAAAGCCGTGAAGTCGACGGGATGCAATCGAGCCGTTTTAGTGGGCCACAATGCCCATTTCGATCTGGGATTCGTCAAGGCCGCGGTAGAGCGGACCGGCTTTAAGCGCAATCCCTTTCACGCCTTCAGTGTTTTCGACACGGTGAGTCTGGCCGGTTTGATGTTTGGACAGACGGTGCTGGCCCGCGCGGCGCAGGAGGCCGGCCTGGGTTGGCAATCCAGCGAGGCTCACTCGGCGATCTACGATGCCCAGCAGACGGCACGCCTGTTTTGCACGATCGTAAACCGTTGGCGTGAGCTCGACCCGATCCACGCCTGGGATGCGACCGAGAGGCTGTGACGCCGTTCAACCCGCTCAATCGGTGTAAACGGCGTCCGAGTGTGTTCCGGTCTTGGTCTCACGCGTCCTTCGCTGCGGCGGCCTCCATCATGGCTTTAAGCTCGCCGCTGGCATGCAGCTCCAGCGTGATATCGCAGCCGCCGATCAACTCTCCCCCGATGTAGATCTGCGGGAAGGTCGGCCAGTCGGCATACCGCGGCAGATTCTCGAAGATCTCCGGATCCTGCAGCACATTGACGTAGGCAAAGGGGACGCCGCATTCTTGGAGGGCTGCAGACGCCCGCATCGAGAAACCGCATTGGGGGAACTGGGGTGTCCCTTTCATATAGATGACGACAGCGTTGCCATTCACCTGCTCGCCGATTCGCTCTAACACATCCATCGATGGCCTCTTGCTCAAGAATTAACGGGTTGTTCGTAAAGGTTCGGGACGGCGGCGGTCATTTCAAGTGATTCCAAACGGGGCGCAGCGCCCGCCTCAGTCGACATTGCGTTGCAACCACAGCTCAAGCAGCGCCAGGTGCCAGAGTTTGTTGCCCTGGATCCGGGTGTGATGCATGTCGGGTGCGGCCAGCAGCTGATCCAGATACGTCTGGCGATACAGCCCGCGCTCGCGGCTGGCGCGCGATGAGAGCAGGTCGCGCATCAACTCCAGGAAGGGGCCGCGCACGTATTTCAGCGCGGGCATCGGGAAGTAGCCCTTCGGCCGATCGATCACCGCATCCGGTACCAGTCCGCGCGCCATCGCTTTCAGCGGATACTTGCCGCCTTCGCGAAATTTCAGCTCCGGCGGGCAGCGCGCGGCCAGCTCGACCAGCTGGTGATCCAGGAAGGGCACCCGCGCCTCCAGTCCCCAGGCCATGGTCATGTTGTCGACCCGCTTGACCGGGTCGTCGACGATCAGCGTTGTGACATCGAGCCGCAGCACCGCGTCGATCAACTCGTCCGCACCCGGCTCGGCCAAGCGTTCGGCGATGAACGCAGAGGTGTGATCCGAGCCGCCATAGGTCGCGCTGACCATGCGTAGATATTCATCATGGTCGCGATCGAAATAGTGCTTGCTGAAGCGCTCGAGCGCCGAGCCCTCAGGCTCCGCGGCGATCCGTGGATACCAGAAATAGCCGCCGAACACCTCGTCCGCGCCCTGGCCAGATTGGACCACCTTGACCTCGCGCGAGACCTGCTCGGCGAGCAGATAGAAGGCCACGGCGTCCTGGCCAAACATGGGTTCGGTCATGGCGTCGATCGCTTCGGGAAGGCGCTGAAGGACCTGTGCGTTGGGGACCAGGAAGCGATGATGGCGCGTGCCGTAACGCTCGACGACCAGATCCGAGTATTGGAACTCGCTCCCGGCCTCCTCGGGCGTGTCCTCGAAGCCGACCGAGAAGGTTCGCAGGTCGGAGACCCCGGCCTCGGCCAGGAGGGCAACCAACAGGCTGGAGTCGAGCCCGCCGGAGAGCAGCACGCCGACCGGCACATCCGCGACCTCGCTGCGGATCTTCACGGCATTGCGCAGCGCAACATGGATGGCTTCCAGCCATTCGGCATCGCTGCGGGGGATGTCCGGTCGGGTGGCGTGCAGTCGCCAGTAGGCCGATTCGGTGTGGCCGCCGCGTGCATCGATGCGCAGCCAGTGGCCGGGCG
>JBGSKP010000322.1:0-2690 GCA_041741175.1 Thiocapsa sp.
GCCGCGATCGAGCAAGATCGGCCGGCCAGTGCGCATGCGCTGCAGGATCGATTCGGCGGCGTCGTGGTGCTCAAGGGGGCCGGAACCCTGGTGCAGGGCGCCGCCTCGCGACCCCCTGCGGTATGCAGCGACGGTAATCCCGGGATGGCAACTGCCGGCTCCGGCGACGTGCTGACCGGGATCATCGCCGCCTTGCGTGTGCAGGGTCTGGAGTCTGAAGAGGCCGCCTGCGCCGGGGTCTGTCTGCATGCGGCGGCGGGTGATCGGGCGGCGCTCAAGGGCGAGCGGGGGCTGATTGCGAGCGACATCATCGCGGCCATCCGCCCACTCGCCAACGGCATCGCCGGGACACAGGCCGGAGCATGAACAAAACGTTCTGGCTTGGTGATCCGGAGTCTCAGCTCGCTTTCGGGGTGCGTCTGGCCGCGCATCTGCCGCCGCGGCTGATCGTTTATCTGGAGGGTGATCTGGGGACGGGTAAGACCACGCTCACACGGGGCGTTCTGACCGGGCTGGGCCATCGCGGCGCTGCGCGCAGCCCGACCTATACGCTTCTCGAGCCCTATGACCTGGCGCTCGGGCACCTTTATCATCTGGATCTGTATCGTCTCGGCGATCCGGAAGAGCTTGAATATCTGGGGCTGCGCGATCTGCTCGCCGACGAGTCCGTCTGGATGGTGGAATGGCCCGAGCGTGGTTTCGGTATTTTGCCGCCGTCGGATCTGCGCATCACAATCGCTTATGTGTCCGACGGCCGACGCCTGGATCTGTCGGCGACGACGCCTGCGGGCCGGGCGGTTCTCGACGCTCTGGATGCGGCCGCTGCCCCGGGCGCCTGAGTCATAGCCGCTGACGGTGGTCGGTTTTGCGACCTTGCAGCACCGCACGTCGCATGAGCAGTCAGGCGTTATCCGATGAGTTGATTTGGACAGGTTGTTTTGTGCCTTGTACTCGACTTTTATAAACTGGCTATGCAGCATCGAATGAAACGATCAGGACTTCCTGTGACTCAGCGCAATGCGTCACTTTTCCTCGTGTTACTTAGCCTCGCGGTGCAGCTCGCCGCGATGCAGCCCGTTTGGGCCGAGCAGTTGACCGTACAGGGCGCGCGCGTCTGGACTGATCCGGCAAAAACGCGGCTGGTGTTCGAGACTTCGGCGGCGGCCACGCACCGGCTGTTCACGTTGGAAGATCCACATCGCTTGGTGATCGATCTGGACGACGCACGGATGGCGAGCGATCTGCCCAAGGTAGATATCGCCGACACCGTGCTGGTGGGCTTACGCGGCGGCCCGCGCGAACAAGCGCATCTGCGCATCGTCCTGGATCTGAAGCAGCCGGTGCGCGCAAAGAGCTTCGCATTGGCTCCGAACGAGCGCTACGGACACCGGCTCATGATCGATCTGACACCTAAGGACGGCTCCGGCATCCGGCGCGTTGCCCTGGCAACGTTCCCGGATTCACGCGCGGCTAAAGGGACGTCCAGGGGTGTCGGCAAGGGTGATCGCGCGGTGCGCCCGATCATTGTCGCGATCGACCCGGGCCACGGGGGCGAGGATCCGGGAGCCATCGGCGCGGCAGGAACCAGGGAAAAAGACGTCACGCTTGCGATCGCGCTCGCGCTGGCGAAGCGGGTCGACCGCGAATCGGGTCTGAAGGCGCTGATGATTCGCGACGGAGATTATTATGTCGGACTGCGCGAGCGCATCGACAAGGCGCGCGAAAATGGTGCCGACCTCTTCATCTCCATCCATGCCGACGCCTTCCGCAATACCGGCGCGCGGGGCTCATCGGTCTACACGCTGTCGCATAGCGGGGCCAGCAGCGACGCGGCGAGGTGGTTGGCCAACCGCGAAAACAGCGCCGACCGTCTCGGCGGCGTCGAGGTTGCGGGCGAGGACGATCTGCTGGCGACCGTGCTGATGGACATGACCCGCAACGCCACCATCGAGCAGAGTACGCAGGCCGCGGGGTCGGTTCTGGCCAGTCTCGGTCGGCTCGGGGGCGTCCACAAAGACGATGTTCAGCGTGCCGATTTCGCCGTGCTCAAATCTCCTGATATCCCGTCCATTCTGGTCGAGACAGCATTCATCAGTAATGCGAGCGACGAGCGGCGACTGATGGATCGGCAGCACCAAAGTCAGCTCGCCGAGGCGATCCTGGCCGGCGTGAAGGCCTATTTCCGAAAATATCCGCCGCACGGCATCCTGGTCGACGCCTCACCCGTCGGGGCGGGCGCGGCGCGCGAGTACGTCATCGGCAATGGCGATACCCTGTCCGGGATCGCCAAACGCTACAGCGTCAGTCTGAGCGCGCTGCGCGAGCAAAACGGGTTGACCGACGATGTCATCCGCGTGGGTCAGGTCCTGGCGATCCCCGAAGGATCCTGATCAGCGCTGCGCGGCTTGCTCCGGGGCCGCACTTTTGGTTCTATCAACCGGATGTCCAAACCGATCCGCATCCTTCCCAGTCATCTGGTGAATCAAATCGCCGCCGGCGAGGTGGTCGAGCGCCCGGCCTCCGTGACCAAAGAGTTGATCGAGAACAGTCTCGATGCCGGGAGCCGGCGCGTCGAGATCGACGTGGAGCGCGGTGGCGTCAAGCGTTTGCGCGTGCGCGACGACGGGCGCGGCATCCCGGCGGATCAACTGGCCCTGGCACTGTCGCGTCACGCAACCAGCAAGGTTGCG